>JAFVDR010000276.1 GCA_017476165.1 Treponema sp.
CAAGTATCTCCATAAAAAACGAATAGTGCCAAGCATGGCTTCTTTTTCGTCGCAGCGGTCTATTCCGTTTATGAATGCACTGAATAATGTGAATGCCTTTTTTTCGTCTCCTGCACAGTGTGTCTTCAGTAAAATTTCACAGGCCAAATTTGCAGTCCATATTTTATAGAGACTGGTGTGAAGGCTAAGGTGACAGTCTGAAACTTCAAAATCCGTAATTTTGATGGATTTTTTTGATTCATCGCTGTAAACCCATAGGTTACCAGCATTGAAGGGTTGTACGAGAGATCTCAATTTGCTTTTTGGACCTCCGTACAGTATGGCATAAAATAGACCGTCGTCAGAAGATAACGCACATACGCGCCTATTATTTTCACCTTGGGGAGTAATCGTTAAAATAATAGCCTGTACACATTTATTTCGTTCTGACATGGTCGTAGTTTATCTGAAAAAGACAATGCTTGCAATCAGAATTCCCTTATGCAATATGTATTTAGCATTTTTGTTTTATTCATTTTCCATATAAAGAATGTATAATCGACTCCATCGTTAAGATGAGCTGGTTCTCTATAGTATCCCTCCATATAAGCATTGTTCTTGTTGATTTTTTTTATGTTCTCTTGCATATTTGTGTAATTGCCCCATTGTACGAGGCAAACGCCTAAAATTGCATTTTCTAAGCTGTTAGAAGTCCATGCACCGTTAAACTCGGAATAATACTTGAGAAGCTTTGCATTTTTCTTAATTTTTGCATAACTTTTGTTTACCTTGTCCAGCTGCTCATACGCTTCCCTTAGCTCCACTTCTGCAGGAATGTACCATCCCTCTGTGTATGGACAGTTCTGTACATCTGAAAAAGCCTCTGCATAATGCTCAGCGTAGGCAAAAACAGGAAATACACTGTCAGAAACTGCTTCTGGATTTGCAGCTTTCAGAATTTTGTAACTGTCTTTGCCTGTTTTTATTTTTTCAAGGCACCTAAAGTCACAATTTATCCTTTTTTTAGTCCATGATAATTCATTAAATGTGACGGATATGCCCCAATTGACTGCATTTGAGTTTTTATAGATGATTGCCATTGGATGGACATATTTTTTTATCATGTCATAATAGTCACTGCTTACGATGGCTCCTTCAGCAAGTACGATGTCTCCTACTTCAATATTCCTCCACTGTGCCGTAAGAATAATGTCTTTTGTAACTTTATAATTCACAGAAATAGGTTCATTTGTTGTTGAATCAACCCATCCGGAAAAAGTTTTTTTTTCTGCATAAACTGGAAAAAGTTCTTGTTCCGTCAACTTAACGGCATAGTTTTTGATGAGTTTTTCTGGTGTAGTGCCAAACTCCGAAGCGTACGAAATAGAGCACAGCTTTGTTTTGTCAACATTCTTTATGGAAGAAGAAGATTCTTTTGGACTCTGGACTTGTTCCGGTTCTGGTTCGTCTACCATATTGGCACAAGCTGTAGCAAAAAAGAGGACAATAGATGCCATAACCGTAACAATGCGAAGTTTTTTCATAAAACACTCCTTGAAACATTTTCTCTCTCTACTATAGTTATTCTCATCAAGTACTCGTTTTGGTTCATTTTTTTAGAAAAAAAATAAAAAAAATTCAAGAATAGACATAAAACGTTTTTTTTGCTATAATCCAAAGAAATAGAGGTGTACAATGATTTTTCCACTTGAAGAATTAGTAAAATTTAAAGGCAGCATATATGAAATTACAGTAGCAGCCAGCAGACGTGCCTTTCAGCTCGCAAAATTAAAAGATTCCATCCTTGATGATCATGATGGCAAGGATGTCAGTGTTGCAGCACGCCAGCTTTTTACTGGAGATGTAAAATACCGCATTGAACAATAGAAGTGTCATTGTTATATTTGCGCCTACTGCATGTGGCAAGACTGCTTTAGCCAGAGAACTCTTTGGGAAAAGCAGTCTTTCTTGTTTTAAAGGTTTGGGTGAAGTAGTAAGCGCAGACAGTCAGGCTGTGTATAAGGGAATGAATATAGGGACAGCAAAGCCTGATGAAAAAGAACTGCTTGATATTCCTCATCATCTCATCGATGTTGTTGCTCCAGATGTCCAGTTTGGCGTAGGCGATTTTCTGGAGCGTGCAGATGATTGCTGTGAACAGATTTTAAAACGAAATCATTATCCCATTGTTGCTGGCGGAACAGGATTCTACATACGAAATTTCCTTATGGGATTGCCCGTTACCCCTATAAGCAATGGTGAAATACGGGATGCATTGAAGCTGCGCATTGAAAAAGAAGGCAATCTGGCTTTATATGCTGAATTGAAGGAAAAAGATCCTTGCAGCGCAAAAAAAATAAATGTTCACGATGCATACCGAATTGTCAGAGCCTTGGAAGTTTTATATGCATCTGGTAAACCCTTGAGTTCCTATGCATTGCCGTCTACACTGCGAAGCACATTTCGGTTTCTTCCCATCATTTTGGTGAGGGATAGGGATGATTTGTACAACAGAATCAATGAACGGGTTGACAGAATGTTTCTTCTGGGGCTTGCAGAAGAAGTAGCTCGATTAAAAGATGCCGGATTAACAAAAGATTCCCCTGGAATGAAGGCCATTGGATACAGCGAATTCTTTATGCCAGAGCTGACTTCCATAGATCAGATAAAGGAACGCATAAAGAAAAACAGCCGTAGATATGCAAAGCGCCAGTATACCTTCATGAGGGATATTCCTGGCGCAGTAACCTTTCATGCAGAAGACAAGGATGGAATCCTTGCCTATCTTCAGCGGTCAGTATAGTTTTTTTGAATCCAATTTTTGTACTCGCCACTTAAAATATGTTCAATCCATTCTGAATGGGAAAGATACCAGTCTACAGTCAGAGACAATCCCTGTTCAAATGTCATTGTGCGTTCCCAGCCCAGTTCTTTC
>JAFVDR010000277.1 GCA_017476165.1 Treponema sp.
CCCCACGCATATATCCATCATTTGCACTCAAGTATTTTCCGTATGCAAATACAGTAAGGGGAAGAGAAAGCATTAAAAAACTATATCCTCGATAAGCCCACAAGCGTCTTTCTTCTATCTCAGAGTCTTTATCTACAATCCTCAGTTTTACACCATAGCTTGCATTATTTTTTTGCACTTCAGGAGGAATATAATAATATGAATCCACAGTTTTGCCTTCTTCTGTTTTTGAAACAAACTGACCTATAACACTTCTTCCATTTATTGTAACAATAGATGTTTTATCTAGACTATTTACAAAAGCCAAAGGCTCTCCATTTGAAAAAAGTGAGCCGTCTGCATCAGCATTCAGCGTTATGGAGAAAATACCGTTCTGAACTTTCTCCATAGGAACACGAATCTGATAATCTGTTGAATCAATGAATTTATATACTATATTTTTTGAAAAGAAGCCTTCACTTACAATTTCCAAAGTATGTTCCCCAGAAGTAGTCTGTACATAATCTACAGTATCCTGCATCACACCATCAATAAATACCTGTGCGTGTTCTCTAGCTTCTTCGGGAAAAACGGCAATATACATATTTACAGGTATCGAATTTGCAATGAGAGGCTGTAATGCAGTCACAAGATTCTGAGCAAGCTCCTTTACATCATGCAATGATCCCACCTCAACTACACTTCCCACAGACCTTGCTCCAGGATATGTTTTCAATTCAACCGTAACAGCAGCATATTCTCCATAAGATTCAATAGAACCTGTAATAAGACCATTTATGTTTTTTTCAACGATATCAAACATCATATCCGAGCCATCATCGGCAACATATAAGCTTTTTGAGTTTTTTTCATAGAGAGTAACTTTCTTTAACACTTCAGGAATGTTTTCTGAAACTTCCAGCGATTTTCTTGCGGATGCCTTTGCAATATTATCCTTAATTTGAGTTTCCAGCTCTAAGATCTTGGTATCAGCATCAGAGATTTTCTTTTTGAGTTTTCTCGTTGAGTTTTTATTCAGAACAAGTTCATCGCGAAGTTTTACTTCGCGAGAAAGTTGCAAAAAAAGAGACAGTCTCTTTATCTGCAACTCATATAAATCTCTATCTTCCTGCTCTGCAGATGACAGAACATGAAGACTTCCCAATCCAATCTTTTCCAAAATCAGTGCAGGAATGTCTTCTGCAGCTCTTTCTTCAATAGATGAGTGAGAAACGTTTTGTGAAAAATCAAATTTCATTGCTGCAAGAATCCAGTCCTCTCCAAAAACAACTGTACAACTTATCAGAAAAAATGAAATAAGAGACAAAACGTTTTTTATCATCACAAATCGTCTCCTTCGTCATCTGCACTATCAACAGGAATACCCTTCCATTTTACAGAAAGGAAAGCGTCCAAAAATCCGTCTATATCGCCATCCATTACCCCTTGTATATTGCCCACAGAGTATTTAGTACGATGATCTTTTACCATCGTGTACGGCTGAAATACATAACTTCGTATCTGGCTTCCGAATGATATATCTTTTTTTTCTCCTGCAAATTTAGAATTTTCCTTTTCTTTTTGCTCTTTGTAATATTCATATAATCTAGAACGCAGGATGCTCATCGCCGTGGCACGGTTCATGAGCTGGGAACGTTCACTGTCACAAGCTACAACAATACCTGTCGGCAAATGTGTAAATCGAACAGCCGATTCTGTTTTATTAACATGCTGTCCTCCTTTACCTCCAGAACGATATGTATCAACACGCAAATCTTTAGGATCGATGTTTACTTCAATACTATCATCCAAAACAGGAAATACATACACAGAAGCAAAAGATGTATGTCTTCGGGCATTTGCATCAAATGGACTTATTCTGACTAATCTATGAACACCAGCTTCACCTTTTGTATAGCCATAGACATAGTCCCCCGAGATTCTCATGTTAATAGACTTCAGACCTCCTTCAACTTCTTCCTGAGAAAGCACTTCCACCTTATAGCCATGACGTTCAGCCCAACGCTGATACATACGGCTCAACATGAATGTCCAGTCACAAGCTTCAGTTCCTCCAGCACCTGCATGAACAGAAAGGAAGCAGTCATTGCGATCAACTTCATCACTCAGCAAATTCAGTATGCTCTGATGATCGTATTCAGCCTTTGCCTTTTCGTAAGCTTCCTTCAGCTCACTTTCCAAGGACTGATCATTTTCCTCAATGCCAAGTTCGTAGAGAGCTTCCAAATCAGAAACAGACTGTTTAAGCTCAACCCATGGCTCTATTCGCCCTTTTAGCATTTTTATATCGTTCATCACCTTAGTGGCTTTGACATTATCATCCCAAAAGCCAGGTTCATTTGACAATGATTCTTTTTCAGCTATCTTTCTATAAATCTCGTCCGAGTCAAAGACGCCCCCAAACATCTAAAATATTCTGCTTTAATTCTGAAATAGGTTCCTTAAAATCTTCTAACATAGTCGAATCCTTTAATAAAAATTTATTTTGTGAAATTATTTTTTCACCTGAGAAGAAGGTCCGTCTTTAAACTGACATTTCTTCCACTTTTTTTCTTTCAATTCTGTTATGACAAACATTCCATTCACGGGGAACTGATAAAAACGAACATTATCATAATAATCTGTAATGCGATCTATTTCCCTTTTGAGTTTCGAAAGATCATCATTATTCATCTTCATGCTTTCCCAACATGATCTCTGAACTTTATTAAACCCCATCTGAGAAAGAAGTTCTACTAACGCGCGGGCTGTATCAATACTGCCCGGATCCAAAACAACAGATACAAACATATATATAGCATAATTAAAACAGGCTATCTTGTCAAACAATAAAAATTAATTCATTATATACCAATGAGACAATGTTTTTTATTAAAGAAAATCACTCACTTTACGAGCATCTTTTTCATAGCTGGAACTTTATACGCACAGGCATCGCACGTACATCTTCCTTTTGTAAAAAACATTCAGGCTCTGCCCATCAATTCCAAAACAATAGAATTATCATGGAGTATTCCAGAACAAACAACAGGCAGAACAATTACTTCTTTTTCAATATATCGAAGTCTAGAACCCATTATAAATTCGGACAGTCTTTCAGGTATGCAACCAGTTTCAAAAGTAAATGGTACATACATTACGTACAGAGATGCAGTTCCTGATGACAGCAATTATTACTATGCAATCATAATCAATACAACCGAGCATCTTGATGGACTAGAAATACAAGAAGGTTCCCTGTATTTTGATGAACAATATGATACAATGCCCAATGACAATAGTACTGCATGCATGATTATCATACCAGGAGAAAATGCAACAGTTACAAGCACTCATGTTCAATATGTACAGACAAATCTTTCGCAACAAAACGCAAAAGAAAAAAAAACTCGAGAAAAACGAATTGCACCAGTTCCCTATACAAACTCTTTTTATGATAATGGCTTGCTTCAACCAGAAAACATAATGTCCAAGGAAAGCAATATATCAGATCAATCGAAAGAATATGCAATAACACTACTCACTAATGAAACTTATAATCCTGACAAATACCTTGAAAAATATATCTTTTCAGAAGATTTTTCAAATCCACAGGAAGAAGACGGACATTTGCTTTTTGAAATTTTGAGAACATCTTTTTTTAAGGAAAAATATACAGATGCATCAGAACAATTAACAGCATTTTTATCGCAAAACCGAAGTGAAACTATCAAACAAAGAGCATTATTCTATCTAGGAGAATCCTTTTACTTTGACGGTAACTATAAAAATGCAATACAGACATTTCTGAAAATATACGAAGTCTATCCAAATCTTACAAGGAGATGGATAGACAGTTCTCTAGATTTCTTAAATAATTGACTGAATCATCGTGATAAGAGGAGATTCCTTTATTTGAGCTTTAAAACTTTCTTTTAGGGATTCCCGCTCTGCTGCTGCTGCAACCTCAGTTGCGGGTTCTCCTTCCGAATTCGCAGCAGGACGAGTATCAGTAACTGCATTTCCTTCTATACTCTGCCCATCAGAACCATCAGATTTTGGAATTTTCACAAGGACAATCTCATCATCTATATTCAGCGTATCATAAAAGCCCTTCTTTTTATAAAGCCCCTGAGAAATTTCTTCATTCACATCCGTTACAGTAAATGTTCCCAGCACATCGTTACTGTTATAATTTACGCCAACTCCCGTATCGACAGTCTTAATGGACCCCTTTTTTACAACATCAAAAACGGAACCTGCAACAATACCATCACTCTTTCCCAAATCAACAAGAAGAGTGTTTGAAGCATCATTTAACACCTTTCCCCTAATAGGAAGAATATCAAGAACAGCTTGACGAAAACGACGTAGAGATTTTGCAATACGATCATTTCCTGTACGATAAATATGCATGTCAGTCGTTTTTGTACCTGTCCGCCCAGAGTAAACCTCTACATCAAGAGAAAAAGAACGGTCTGTCTCATCTGTTTTTAAGATAATAAAATAGTCCCGCCCAGATGTTCTTGCCTGTCGATAAGCTTCACCATATCCAGAAACAGCTGTTGTACGAACATCAACAGAAGCAGACGGAACCCCATTAAAAATATCTTTTGCAGC
>JAFVDR010000278.1 GCA_017476165.1 Treponema sp.
TGATTTTAGATTCTTTTAGGTGTTCCAACACTTTTTCTTTTTGCATTGCTTTCCGAACGACATCTTTTCTTTTTTCAGCTTCAATTTGCAATGCAGCGATACTTTGAAGGCAAGACTCCTTTTGCTGCTCCAAAAACAACATGTAATCGTGAGCCTGTCCAAAAAACAAAATGTCATGGGATGAATCAATTGCATTCTGAGCCAAAAGCCTTTTCGATGCAATGGTTTTCAGTTGATTCTGAAAATGAGCAATCTGTGCATTAACCTTGCCAAGTTCCATCTCTGCCTGTTTTAACTCAAACTCGCGCAAATCAAGAATTTTTTGCAGTGAATAATGAAACTTTTTCATTGCCTTTTTTTATCCATTTCTAAGCACTAATTGAAGGGCTTTCCTGATACTCTTCCTCTGGAATGTCCATACCGCTTAATTCAGAAAGTTTTTGTAATGTATCTTCGATGGTACAATGATCTTTTTCTTCCTGACACAAGAATTCTTCAATGGCAGAATGCTTGTCTATTGCTTCATCAATTTCAGGAGAATTTCCCTTCTGGTAGACTCCTGCAAGAATCATTTCTTCCTGTCCAGCATAGTCAGCCATCCATTTTTTTACACGCTGAACGGCTTTCAACGTCACAGGTCCCGATACACGCTTATGCAGACGACTTATGCTTGAAAGCACATCTATTGCAGGATAGTGTTGTTTTTGTGCCAAGGAACGACGCAGAACAATATGACCGTCAAGAGTTCCCCTTACTTTATCTGCAATAGGTTCATCCATGTCGTCTCCATCAACAAGAACCGTATAAAATGCCGTAATGCTGCCTTTTGCATTTGTGCCTGTACGCTCCAAAAGCTTAGGAAGCATATCAAATACGCTTGGAGGATATCCACGTTGTGCTGGAGGTTCCCCCGTAGCAAGACCAATTTCACGCTGTGCATGGGCAAAACGTGTAACGCTGTCTATCATCAGCATAACGTCTTTACCTTGATCCCTAAAATATTCAGCAATGGCTGTCGTAACATAGGCAGCTCGCAAGCGAGCTATAGAAGGCTGATCACTGGTAGAAACAACAAGAACAGAACGCTTTAGGCCTTCTTCCCCTAAATCTCGGTTAATAAAGTCTTTTACTTCGCGACCTCGTTCACCTACAAGACCGATAACATTTATGTCTGCATTTGTATTGCGGGCAATCATGCCCATAAGAGTACTCTTGCCTACACCACTACCAGCAAAGATGCCTATTCGCTGACCTTTGCCTACCGCAAGAAGGGAATCAATTGCACGGACACCAGTAACAATGCGTTTATTTACAGGCTTGCGTTCCATTGGATTGGGTGGACTTGCGATTGCAGGATAGTAATCGAAAGCATCAACATCGCCACGTTCATCATACGGTTTTCCAGTAGCATCAATGACTCGTCCCAAAAGACCTTCGCCGACAGGAACTTCAAGAACCCGTCCACTGGCAATGACTTCATTGCCAACTTCGATTCCTTTTGTATCACCAAATGCCATCAATCGCACTGTCGTTCCTTCCAATCCGACAACTTCCGCAAGCAACGTTGTTCCCGAACTCGGAATAACAATCTTACAGATTTCACCCATAACACTGCGTGGACCTCTACTTTCAATCATCAATCCCTTTACAGCTGTTATGACACCCCTGTACTTTATTGTTTCCGTGCGATTTACTGTTTTTATATATTTATCAAAAAAAGAAAGTGAATCCATATCAGTTATCAGGGTTCTTTACGTCAGACTTATTGACAGTCTTAATGGGAGACACTTCAAGAATCTTTGTTTCAAGTTCTGAAAGTTGGCTTGCAATGCGAGCATCAACTGCACCAAAGTCAGTTTCAACGATGCATCCACCCTTTTCAACAGAACTATCTTCAACAATGGCAATGTTCTTAATGTTTTCAACTTCCCTAATAAAGTCTTGAACATGCTCAGTAGTCAGCTTAATGTCGGAAAGATTGACACGAAGCGTTACATCGCCACGCCCCTTGACTTTCTTCAAAGCCTGCACAACATTTGCCATAATGACACTTTTCTGATTGTCACTCATAATCTTGACAACTTTACGTGTCATAAGAATTACAAGGTCTACAATCTGCTGTTCAGTGTTATCAAGTATTTCCTGACGCTTATCCTGCACAGAATCAATAATCTTGTGCATGCGTTCAACAAGGCGCTCAACTTCGTTCTTTCCGTTTGCAAAGCCATCCTCTCGCCCCTGCTTGAGTCCCTCAGACTCCGCCTTGGAAATGATTTCCTGCTCCTGCGCCCTTGCTTCTGCAATTATTTTTTCCGCCTGTTTTTTTGCGTTTTCAATAATAGATGAAGCCTCTTCTTTTGCACCGTTTTTTATGATGGAAGCTTCATCACTCTGATGTTTGATTTCTTCAAACGCAGTATCCTGAGCTTTCTGAATGATTTGGGCAGCTTCGTTGTTTGCATTTGCCAAAAGCTCAGCTTTTTCAGCTTCCCATTTTACCTTGAATTCCTCAGCTTCACGCTTAAGGTCTTCCACAGTTGGTCCAGTATATTCAGGCTCTTTTTCTTCTGGTTCTTAAACAACAGTGGTAAACGGACGAGGAAGCGTAAACATCATCTCCCCGTCAATCTTGTTTATTTGATTAGATCTGAATACGGTCTGGGCCATACTTTTACTCCTATTCTACAAGTTCATCATCACCCGAACGGGCAATAACAATTTCACCACTGTCTTCAAGACGTCTGATTACTGAAACAATCTTCTGCTGGGCTTCTTCTACATCCTTCAGACGTACAGGTCCCATGAATTCCATATCTTCCTTAAGCATACTTGCAGCACGCTTAGACATATTGCGGAAAATCTTGTCCTGAACTTCCGTATCAACAGCCTTCAAAGCCTTTGCAAGTTCCTGCTGATCGACCTCACGCAATACCTTCTGGATTGCACGGTCATCAAGCATAACAATATCTTCGAAGACGAACATCCTCTTCTTGATTTCCTCTGCCAATTCAGGGTCATCTTCTTCGAGTGTTTCAATAATTGCCTTCTCAGAAGAGCGGTCAACAAGGTTAAGGATTTCAACGATTGCATCAACACCACCAGCAGCAGTGTAGTCTTCACTAGACAACGTTGACAGTTTCTTTTCAAGCACGCGTTCAACTTCACGCAAAACATCTGGCGATGTACGATCCATCGTTGCAAGACGCTTTGAAACTTCTGGCTGAATGTCTTCTGGCAAGTTCTGCAGAATCGTTGCAGCTTTTGCTGGTTCAAGATATGCAAGAATAAGGGCAATCGTCTGTGGATATTCCTGCTGAACAAAGTTCAACAAATGAGCTGGGTCTGTTCGTCTGATAAAATCAAACGGACGCACCTGAAGACTGCTTGTAAGCCTATTGATAATGTCAATGGCTTTCTGGCTTCCCAAGGATTTTTCAAGAAGCTCACGAGCATAGTCAATACCACCTGTTGTGATAAAGTTCTGAGCCTTCATCAGCTCCTGAAATTCTTCAAGAACTTGATCCTTAAAATCTGCATCAATAGTATCCAGTCGAGCAATTTCAAATGTCAGCGTTTCAACTTCATCTTCCCTCAGGTGCTTCATAACTTCAGAAGAAACTTCACTTCCCAAGGAGACCAAGAAAATAGCTGCTTTCTGACGACCAGTAAGGCTTTTATAATCCTTCAAACCGCCTTTTTTCTTTCCGCTGCCACCGCCAGCCTGTTTAATAGGCTGTTTGATGTGGCTTTCTGCTGCATCAGCCATATATTAAGCCTCCTCTCTAAGCCAGGTTCTAATAAGCATGGCAACGTCTTCAGGATGCTCTTTTGCAAGGGCAATAGCGTTTTCTGCCAGCTCCTGACGTTTTCTTTCTTCCACTGTCATTGAAACTTCCATGCCCTCGTTCTTTGCATCCCAAAGAGCACGTTCGCGCTCTTCCTGCTGTCTGCGGAGGAGCTCTTCTTCACGAAGACGTCTGCGACGCTCAATTTCACGACTGATAATGCGGAATACAATGAACGTAACAAGAACAATGGCAATACCGAACAAGATAAAGAAGAACATCTTCTTTGTCTGCTGACTCTTTATGAAAGCCTCATCTTCCTTGCGGAACTGCTCCGTCCTGTCAACCTGAAGGCTTGTGACTTCGACAATATCACCGCGCTGCTTGTCATATCCAATGGCACCCTGTACAAGCCTTACAACCTGCTTCAAGTCATCCTCTGGTACAGGAATGTATTCACGTTCGTATCCACCGCTGGAACTCAACCTGACATTACCTTTTTCATCATACAATGGATATTTCCATGTACCGTCGATGTTCACAGAAACGGACATGCTATCTATGGAAGGACTTTCATCTTCTACCAAACTCTTTTCATTGAGAACATAATTACGTTTTGCTCCGTTCTCCGTAGAGTTTCCTATTACATTGGACATGTCAGAATATACAGGAGGATTCTGGCCTCCGACGCCAGCAGGCCCTTCTGGATTATATCCTGTTCCTGTAAATGACTTGGTAACAGTTTCCTCTGACAATATAAATCCATTTTCAGCTTTCTTACCGTCATTGTACGGAGTATTCGGGTTGTCTTCTTCTATTGTAGGAGCCGTATACTCTTTCTTTGAGACAGACCGTTTTGACATGTCCATCTTTATTTTCATTGTGGCAACACGCACACGATCTACGCCATACGTAGACTGCAAGGCTGCAAGAACAGCACTGGAATACTCTGCTTCCAGCTTCTGAATAACCTTCTGTTCCTTCTGAATATTGTTGATGCGGTCAGTTTCCTCCATTCCCGCAAAATCATTGATTTCCTGATTTGTGCTGCCGTCTACAATTGTAATGTTGTCTCTGGTAAGACCTTCTACACTGCGCATAATAAGATGTTCAATGCCCTGCACGGACTTCTTGCTCTGCAGCACATCGCTGCCTCCGCGTGCATACAAAACAACACTTGCAGTAACCGGCTTCTGGTCAGAAGCAAACAACGCATCGTCCGGCAAAGAAAGCATGACCTTTGCCTGCTGGATGCCATCAAGCTGTTTCAGGTGTTCCTCAAGGGCTGCTGTAGTTGCACGCTGCCAGTTTACCTTGTCGTCAAAGTCATTGCGCGTCCAACGGCTTACGTCAAACAACTGGTAGGCATCAATGCCCGAAGGTTCATATCCTTCTGCAATAAGCTTGCTCCGCCACTTTTTTGCAATGCCTTCCGTTTCAACTGAAATGTATCCATCAGAAGATACATAAGCCTTTACGTTATCCTGATCCAAACGTGTCAGAATGCGGTCGCGTTCAGTTTCATCAGTAATGGCCTTGTTAAAAAGGCGAACAGTTGTCGGTTTTGAAGAAAAGGCAGCAAGCATGACTATTCCTGCTATAATAACAACAACAATGCCTATTAAGATGCCTTTCTGGACGATTGTCCATTTTCCCCACTTTTCTTTAATGGTTTTCGTAGAATTTTTAAACCATTCGTTCATCTTCCCCTCCCGTGAACGAATAAAATGCCTTTGCTTTGCTTCCCACTACTCGGCAAAGGTTTAAGTTTTACTATTATAACACCATACTTTTTTTTTGAAAAGCGTACCAGTGTCAATTTATGTAATATAATACCGCATTTTAGGAAATTACTGGGAACCAAAAACGGCATTACCTATTATCTAATACAAGATTTATCTCGTTTGAGAAAGGTCATTCCATCCGGTAATGACACGATCTATAACAGTCTGTGCAAGGTTCAGAGACATCTGGGCCTTTGCCATTGCAATTGTAACATCATGAATGTCAACGCTGTCTGGATCAGTAATGAGCTGTTCCTGAAGCTTTCCGACTGTCGTCTGCTGACCATTCAGTTCCTCAACAGCAGCAAGCAGATACTTTTCAAAACTCCCCTTTGCTTTTTCAACCGGAGCCTGACCGCCTTTGCCAAAGGAATCAACAAGAGGCACTGTTCCAAGGTGTGCAGGATTCGTTCTGTTTAATTCAAGTGAACCTATTGTAAATTCCATCTATGCATCCTCTATTACTGGGCAATGTTCAATGCAGACGAGAACATATCCTTGCTACCCTCAATGACGGCACTGTTTGCCTCGTATGCACGGTTGGCACTAATCATGTCAACCATTTCATTAACGATATTAACATTAGGATATTCAACATATCCCTTGTTTGGACCAGACTTTATGGCATCAGGGTGATCAGGATCATACACCATTCTTCCTTGGGTCGTATCCTTTACAATTTCCCTGACACGTACACCTTTTCCAGGACCATTATCCTGAGAAGCATCAACAAACGGAAGCCTCCATGTAGGATTTTTTGAAGCTACAGGTTCAAATATAACTGTCTGCTTTCTGTACACTCCGCCATCCTGCGTACGTGTCGTGCTGGCATTTGCGATATTGTTACTGATTACATCCGTCCTCAGACGTTCTGCACTCATTCCTGTTGCAGCGATGTTGATACTGGTAAAAAGACCCATAGTATGCTCCTGTTATATATAAATCAGACTACTAATTAGCGAACTGATTTCATTGCTGTCGTTAGCTGGCCAAATTCAAAACTCTCAAGTTGAGTCAAAAGCCTGTACTGCATCTGAATCTGGACAAGATTCATCGCTTCTTCTTCTGGATCAACATTGTTTCCATTTGCTTTTGAAGTAGTTACGTAATCAGTAGTGCGTCTTGGCTCAACTGTTCTCCAGTCACGAGGAGTCTCACTTTTTACATGGCGCTCATCGGACGTAATCATCTTGAAAGAGTTGTGCTCATTGTCGCGAGACTCAAAAGCCTTTTTCAGCTCTGATTCAAAGTTTACGCTCTGTCGCTTGTAGTTTGGAACTTCGCTGTTGGCAATATTATTTGCCGTCACTTGATATCTCAAACTCTGAACATCGAGTTCCCTATGAAGCAAATCTACTGAATTTACAAAACTATTCATTCCCATATTTTCCTTATCGGAAAAAAATCCATTAACTTTATATATTATGGTAAGAAAACATAAAAAAGGCCTTTCAATATGGATGCACATGCACAGACAACCACTATTGAAAGGCTTTTTTTTGAAAAAAAACATTTTCTACAGGATGTAGCGCTCCAAATCTTGATTCTGCATGATGCCCTTCAGCTTTTCATTCACGTAGGCTTCGTCAATGGTAATTGTTTCACCTGAATGCTTGTCAGCTGAAAAACTCAATTCTTCAAGTACCGTTTCAAGAATGGTATGCAATCGTCGAGCACCAATGTTTTCTGCATGAGAATTGACGTCTTCTGCTATGAATGCCATTCTGTCAATGGCTTCATCCGAGAACTTCAACGTCACATTTTCCGTTCCCAGCAATGCCTCATACTGCTTGACAAGAGCATTCTTCGGCTCTGTAAGGATTCTCTTAAAGTCCTCTTTTTTCAGGGCTTCAAGTTCTACACGGAGTGGAAAACGTCCCTGAAGTTCTGGAATCAAATCACTTGGAGCAGAAACACTGAAAGCTCCTGCTCCAATAAAGAGAATATGAGTTGTATTCACTACACCCCATTTCGTATTGATATTGCTGCCTTCTACAATAGGAAGAA
>JAFVDR010000279.1 GCA_017476165.1 Treponema sp.
GAAAGAAAAAAGAAGAGAATCAATTACACTGTAGGAAGCGCCAAAAGAAAGTACAGCAGGAAGGTCTGTGTTGAATTTTTTACCGTCCACGATGCCTACACCTTCTGCCATATTTCCTTTCACATTATCAACCTCGTACTTTATCTTGTTGATTGTTGAGTACTGAACAGAAAGATTAAGCTTGTCGATTGGGCGTGCATGTACGCCAAAAACCGCACCAAATCCTAGTGCCTTTGCATCATAGCCGATTGAGTCGCCACCGTTTGCAAGCTTGAAAGCGGCATTTCCCGATGTAAGTTCCATCGATTGCGTTCCATAGACCAGTCGGAATGCTCCACCAACAGAAAGTCTGTCGTCCAAGAACTTGTACGCTCCGCCCAACTCGCCGCCATAGGTAATGGAACTTACCTTAAGGCTATGGTCTGACGCAGCACCGGCAACAGCCTGTGCAACCGCACCATATTTTTGTGCAGCGACCTGAGCTGCAGTACCACCTCCGTTAGCAGCCAATGTGTTGTACTTAGTGGCAGCAGCTTTCGCATCACTAGCAGCACTCAGCAATTTTGCGGCAATCAATGAAGATCCGTTGTCAAAATTAAGGGAACCGCCTCCTGCATAAACGCCAAAGTTCAAAAAGCCGGCAAAGTCGCCCTTGTGCACCACCACGTCTACATCTGGATAGAGCCATACAGATGTCGTATCTGAAGATGAAGTATCAATATTAAGAGCCTTGAATGTCGGTCCCAATGTATCATTATCAAGTTCATGCGTATATTCCTTCAATACAAACTGGTTACCGATTTCAATCCACAGACCATCGTCCATGAACGCAGTACCTGCAATGTTGTAGAATGCTGCTTCTGGACGCTGAGATTCCACATTGCGACTAGGGTTACGCAGATAGCCTGTACTCATATTCGTTTTGTTTTCAACACCGCCTGCAAATGCAAGTGCCGTGCTCAGAGCCGTTACTGCAACAAACAAACCTCTTTTCATTGCAAGTTCCTCCTAGATGCACACTATTATACCACGGCTCTGAACACAATTCAACATTTTAAGCAACTTGAAACACAGGCTGTGCAAAAAGTACAGTTCTTTGAACGCACCCTTGGGCACGACTATTCCATATCGCGGCCAGACTTCATCAGACGTTTTTTTTCATACATCAATGCATCGGCATGCTGTTGGGCATCAATGAAATCCTGCTTTTCATGCGGCGTAAAGAATACATAGCCGTATGCACAGGAAAAAGCATACTCGGGATGTTCAGGATGAGCAGCGAGAGATTCAAACGTGGCAATCATCTGCTCAACTTCCTGCTCAGAAGAATGTCGGCACAGGCAGATAAATTCATCGCCGCCAATGCGGAACACCGTGCCGTTTTCGCCAAATGCTTCTGACAAACAATGGCAGAATTCATTGATGACCTTATCGCCATACAAATGCCCCTTTGTATCGTTCAGCTTTTTTAAATTGTTCATGTCGAACAGAATCAGGCAGCAATTTATCATCTTGTCCACATGAGGATCAAAGTTTTCAACAAGCGAGAACCATGCCGTTTTGCTGGAGACACCAGTGTTAAAGTCAACAAAGGCAAGTTTCTGGTACAGTTGGGCATTGCGAACAGCTTCAAACTTTTCGAGCGAAGTATGATACAGTATTAAAGAAAGAGAAGCAAACATAAAGACAAAGGCTATGCTCATCAAGACATCAGCTATCTTTTTCTGGGATATTCCACAAAGGACAACCACAAACAGCAAGGCACTGATGGACATGAATACGGTAAAAAGAACTTGTATGCTGCGCTTTTTGAACGACGTGTTTTTATTGACGACGTAGGCAGCATAAAAGCAGTAAAAGATAAACAGAACCTTGACAACGACAACTGAATCTGCCAGCTGCACCTGTCCAAGCACCTGAAGCACCACCACGATGCACGAAATGAAGAAAGCTGTCACAAAAAATACATTAGTCCACGCACTCAGCTTTTTCGGGGTAATGTCGTCAATAAACCGCAATGCTATAAGCAGAATGAAGAACTGCAACAGATATTCCAGACCCCAATGCACGGCCTGATTACCAATGAACAGCTGCAGGACACGGGACTCTTCCAGCTGCCATAGGCCAACAAGCATGGCGAGTACCCCGAGATGAATCAATGTTCTGTCGCCTCCACGGTTCGGATTGTACAGGGAACTCATCAGCAACACAAGCAGGCTGAATATCACCAGAATGATGCCAATCAAAAGCTTGTCCAATCGATTCCAGATGAGGCGGAACAGGATGGACTCATAACTACCCATATATATGCCTGTACACTCGCCGGCATGTTTTGGAATCAAGGCAGTCAGTTCTAGGCACAGCTCTCCATTTTTTACGGCGGGAAGCGGAACAATGTGGTAAAATGAACGGTAACTTGAAAGCCAAGGCACTTTTTTTGTTACTTCATACTCATACAGAGAAACGCCGTTCAACAGAAAGTCGGCAGCCTGATGATGGGTGTAAAAGCACAGATTCGTCCGCGTGTAGGATGTATGTTTATGATAAATGCGGCTCACCATGCCGTCTGCCGGAATCTTGCAGGGAAGCGTTACAGTTACCGGTTGTCCGCTTTCATCGTAATAGTACCAGTCAGAATTATATGATTCCGCCAGGGCAGGCAATAACGAGACAGATTTAGAATGCTTGGCCTGATACAAAACAAGCAGTCCAAGGAAAATCAAGATGCACCATAAGATGTACACGCAGAAAGATTTCTGACTGCCTCTAAGAAACCGAACCATACAACACCTTAGTATAGACCTTTCTTTCTTTCAAAACAAGAATTTTTTTGTTTTATTCCGAGAATTCCTTTACGCTCCCAGAGAAATGCACTATCATGAGGACAACAAATAAAAACATGCGAAAAAACGCAAGGAGTTTATTATGCAGAACGAAAACAAAATGGTAAAAGGCATCGGCTTGTCTTTGATTATGCCTGCAATCATCATTCTATTGATTGTTATTGTACTGGCAAATTCATTTTCAGTCATTTCTCCAAATGAACGGGGTGTTGTCGTAGAGCTTGGACAAGTCAAAGAAGGTGTCGTGCAGCCAGGCGTTAAAGCCCACATACCATTTATCTCTCGTGTCCGCAAGTTCCGCCTTGAACCTAAAACATACGAAGTAACTTTCAGCGTAGGCGGAGACGGTGCAATTACAAAAGACATGCAGACAGTAGGAGCAACTGTCGCGGTGCGCTATATATATGATGAAAACCGCATCATGGACATTGTTACTCGATACTATAACGATACAATCATACAGAGTGCAATGAAAGACAACGTAAAAGCTTCGCTAAAGGAAACAACAGGAAAATACAGCATTTACGAACTGGTTGAACAGCAGAACAAGATTACATCGGAGGTTGCAGATGCCATGCTGACAAGAATGGCAGACTACCCCATTGCAATCAGCCAGACAACCATTACAAACTGGGACTGGAGCGAAGACTTTGACCGCCAGATTAAGGAAACGGCAAACCGCACCCAGCAGGTTCGTCAAGCAGAGCAGGAAGCTAACATTGCAGCAGCTCAGGCCCAAAAGCTTGTAAAGGAAGCAGAAGCAAAAAAGCAGGCAGCAGAACTTGATGCCCAGGCAGCCGTTGCAAAGGCTCAGGGCGAAGCCGATGCAGAAAGAATCAAGGCGGATGCACAGGCATATACAAACAAGAAGATTTCCGAAAACTATGCAATCATGAAAGCACAGTGGGACTATGAGATTGAACTGGAACGGGCAAAACGCTGGAACGGAAAGGAAGTTCCCGAAGCAGCTTATGTCGTACCGGGAACGGGAGCGGTCGTGCCTTTAAAGTCAAACTAAAGGAAAACTCAAAAAAAACGGCATGCATTTGTTTTTTTACAGGTTTTGGCATATACTAAACGTATGCAGCATTCTGTAAAAACAATTCATGCCTCAAGCCTGATAATCAGGCTTCCTTTGTATATCGTTCTATTCTGTGCCATCCTGTGCATTGTCAACGGATTGACAGGGTACAGAGTTTTCAAGTCGCTTTTTGAAGAAGAATACGAAAACATAACACAGCAATTTGCCTATACAGCACTTTCATACATAGACGGAGACCGTATTCGTGACTATGCGGCAGGAACTCCTGCCGATGATGCATGGAACGAAACCAATGACAAACTGAATGTACTGACGAACACAGCAATGCTGGCGTACATATACGTTACCGTGCCTGACACCAATTTTGAATCCCGTACATACATTTACGATACCGTTCACCCTGATGTCGTCAACGGCAAGGCGTACCCATTGGGCAGAACAAGTTCGCTCAAAAAATACGATGCAGAATACATCGGACACCTGAAGCAGGTCATGCTTGAAGGAGAACCGTACATCAGGTTCGTGTACAACCAGACAGGAGGTCATGTCACCACCTCCATTCCTGTCAAAAACAGCAGCAACGACATTGTTGCCATTCTGAGCATCGTAAAACCGATGAGCGAAGTAAAATCGCTCAAAAACCGATACCTAAAGTCAACCTTTATTTTTTCCGCAGCCCTTACAGCACTTTTCATCCTGATATACATAATCGTTCTGTCACAGGCAGTCATAAAGCCACTGGTATTGGTGACCCACGAAACGTCACACTTTGCA
>JAFVDR010000280.1 GCA_017476165.1 Treponema sp.
CACTTTCTGCACAAGGTTTATGACGGCCTCAACAGCAGTTGTATCAAAAAAATTCTTTTTTGTATCATAGTTTGTAGGAGTTGCTATAATGACAAAATCGGCATCGGCATAGGCCTCTTCTGCATGAACAGTAGCAGTCAAGTTCAGCTTGCCGCCAGCAAGGAATTCTTCAATTTCCTTGTCAACAATCGGTGACTTGCCGCTATTGATAAGGTCAACCTTTTCCTGCAGGATGTCAACGGCAACCACCATATTATGCTGAGAAAGCAGACTTGCAAGACTCAAGCCAACATACCCAGTTCCTGCTACAGCAATCTTATGAACGTTCATTTTCTTTTATTTCCAATAAAATCAAATACAGATGTCATTTCTGCATTCTGAACATCTTCGCCAGCAAGAAAGAACACCTTTGAATTGTCGTCCATTCCTACATATGCATTGTGCAAAGAGTTCTTTTCAAACTGCATGTCACTTTTCTGACAGGAATATTCCAACAGAAAGTCAATATTACTGTTTCCAGAAAGGACAATCTTCGTATATCCGTTATCTTTTAAGATGCAAACATTTTTTTCTATGATAGAACCGTATTCCTTCATCAAGGAAAAGGTTTTACGCATGTAATTTGCTGTATTCAGAGCAATCTGATGCATTCCTTCTGGCGTAAGAGCGTAGCGCACAGTTTTACGGTTTATTTTGTGCATTAAAATCCACCCTTTGTCAGCAAGTTTTCCAAGCCAAGCATTCGTCATGCCTAATGAAATTCCCTGATTTGCAGCAATTTCGCGCTGTGTGGCAGTCGGATTCTCAGAAAGCGTATCATTGAGGGATGATAAAAATGTAATGTCAAAATTACGGTACATTATGGAATTTTACAGATTTAAACAAATTTATACCAATAGCACAGGGATGTGCATCATCTAAAGAGAAAGGAAAACGCCACAAATGACGCCATTAAGTCTAGAAAGCCCCGCAAACACAGGTGCAGTAAAACTTAATATAAAAACAATACAAGATTAGAGACAGAAAGTCAATTGAAAATCAGATTTTCTGCACTTTTCTGTAGCACTTTCTAAAATTCTATCTATTGCCTGTCCGCAATCCAATGTATGATAAGCAGGGTATAAAGAATGAAGTAACCGAACATTACAATTTTTTATTATTTCACAGCTTGTTTGGCCAGTAAAAAAATGCCAGTAACGGTAAAGATATCCCATCCAAAAAAGAGAATCAAGATCAAATGTTTTTCCATGTGGTAAATTAGGGATTTCTTCCAATATATCCTGTAAAAGATTTTCTTCCCCAAGCCATTGAGTCCTATCAAAAGGCAAATCAAAAAAACTTGCAGTTTTACTTTTCATGTAAGAATCTATAAACTCTAGACTAGAAAGATTTTTTTTAGCAGACAGCTCAAACATTTTCCCCTGCACATTGCATAACTGTCGCTCAAACTGAGAAGGAACGCTTCTTTTTTCATTTAATGAGTTCATCAAAATATTTTCCCTCCCTTCTGTATTTTTTACAGACATCATTAGCCAAAGAAATTCCAAGTTTACGATTTTCTTCACTTTGTGCAATCAATTGATTCTTTTCTTGTGCTGGCAACCTATATTCTTTTATTACAGAAACAGCATTACATGCTTTTTGCGTAATTGCAACATATTGAATTCCCAGTTTTAAAACAGAAAGGCTTTGAACAAGAGCTGTATCCGTTATATCACCATCGAAAAAACGATCTAGAACAACAAACATTCTATCGTTTGCAATATATCCTTTAAAAACATCAACTCCCTTTTTGAACGATTCAAACCTTCTATATAATTCAGGGGCAATGTCTTTTGTTAATCGACCTCGATTAAATGCTACAAACATTGCCCAATCTAAATTAAGAGGAATATCTTTTACAGTCAAAGTTTCTATATTTAATTCAAGCTCATACATTGTTGCATTTTCATAATTACATATCAATGTCATTGGCTGTGTCTTTTCCGTTCCCATATAAAAACCTTTCCCAAAATCACAAAATTCCCGGCTTACAGGTCTAATTTTACCATCCAGTCCCCTTTTTGAGCCATGAAAAAGTTTAATACAAGTATCATCCATTTTTTTTATTATAGCACAATTTTCCACAGTTTCAAACCACACCGTTTTTCCTTGATAAAATCTGGCATTACTAGTATATTTGAGGTAAGAAACCTATTTTACAAGGAGAACTGTATGGCATTAGAAGTAAATGAACAGACATTTTCAAAAGAAGTATTGGAAAGCAACTCGCCTGTGCTTGTTGACTTTTGGGCACCATGGTGCGGTCCCTGCAAGATGATGTCTCCAGTATTGGAAGAAATTGCTTCCAGTCAGACAGCTGTCAAAATATGCAAAGTTAATGTAGATGACAATCCTGAACTTGCAGAAAAATATGGAATCATGAGCATACCAAACTTTATCCTCTTTAAGAATGGAAAAGTTGAAAAGCAGCAGATAGGAGCCACGTCAAAAGAAGCTTTGCTTGGTTTCATAAATGTCTGATGTATGCTTTAAATGCTTGAGGCCACTGGCCTCTTGCTACTGCAAATACATAAAGCCTGTACAAACCAAGGTAAAATTTGTCTTTCTGATGCATCCCAAGGAGGCAAAGCAGCAGAGGACAGGAACAGGACGACTTGCTTCGCTTAGTCTGCCCCGTAGCGAAATCATTATGGGCGTTGACTTTACGGACAACCCCAGAGTGAATGAACTGCTGGCAGATTCTCAGTATTACCCCGTTGTGCTCTACCCTGCCGATGATGCATGGACAAGCTCAAAAGAAGGTTTTGCACAGACACTGCAAGGCAAAACGCTGTTGGTCTTTATTATAGATGCCACATGGGCATGTGCAAAAAAGATGGTAAAACTTTCGCAAAACTTAAAGTCCGTACCAAAATTTTCGTTTACAGGTACGTACAAAAGCATCTTTACATTCAAGCGAGAGCCAAAAGAATACTGCATTTCCACCATAGAATCATGCTATTACCTTATCAAAGAGCTTCAGGACGCAGGCATCGAAGACAAGGCCGTCAATCCTGAACCGCTCTTGGATGTTTTCAAGCGAATGATTCTGTTTCAAATTCAAAAAGAAAACGAACGCATTGCATCTGGTACAGGCGGAAGCCATGCATAAGACTGGACATACACAAAACAGCGAACAGTTCCAAAGCTTTAACGCTTTTTTCTCACGGTGCGAATGTACCAGTCCGAGGCACACGATGGCACGGCAAAATTCTTGCGGCATATCATTCTGTTTACGGCAGAACTGGTAATGCCCGTACACACAACGGCACTCGACAAAGATCCTGATGTCTGTCCGTCGTCATCAAGCCACAGTCCACTCTGTTCCACAAGAGTACGCACAAATTCGTACTTTGCATTCCAGTCTTCCGCAGCCTTGCGG
>JAFVDR010000281.1 GCA_017476165.1 Treponema sp.
GGTGCTGCCATGTCTATTCCCTTGTGAAACTTCCATTTTCCACTGATTGGACTTTTTCTCATGCCAAATGACGATGTCAGGACGTATTTTTCCAACGGCAAGCCCATGCCGGAGTCAAGAAAAAAAGCTCTGGCTTCGGGGGAAAACTTTGTGTCTTTAAGGAAATAATATTTTTTTCCATTTATTTCATATATGGGATGGCCTTCGGTCAAAAGCGTTACGGAATGCTCTTTTGCAAGCAGAAAATCTATCTGTGTTTCCGGATGGAGCGGTATGTACAGGCCGGGAACAGTGGGCAAAATGAGTTTTTTTCCATCAATCATGGCATTGCTGTTTTCTATGCCGTTTAAGGTTGCGATGCTTTCCTGTGTAATGGCGCAGCGGGCTGACAGGGTAAAGATAGAATCGCCTTTGACTGTCCGGTACGAATAAAAATTAATGTACGGTTCCTTGCCTGACTTTAAGGCTTTGCGTGCATTTTGTACTTCTTCTTCATATTGTGCATACATGAAGTTTCTCGAAACGAGTTCTGTTATCTCGGGGTAGCGAGGCGTTTCTGCATGTGCAGTCATGAGCAGCAGTGTTGCAATGCAAGTTGCCAGTGAGATCCTTTTTTTCCGCCTGGATGGTTTGTTTCTTTTGATGTAAGCAATAATATGCGTAAAGATGTATAGTGCAAGGACGATGAGTACAGCTGCACTATATGTCTTCGGAGAAAGGAGTGCCCATGCGAGCAGTGGATATGCCATTGCCGTGCCTATTCCAATGCATAATAGTGAAAAGAAAATCAGTATACAAGCAGATTTCATCGTATTCCTATAGGGGAAGTTCTAAAAGCTTTAGCTTTTAGGGGTAACTTTGAACGGGCGACGTTTTGAAGGCTGTAATTGAGCAAATTGTCACAACTTCAAAACTCTATGCCAGGCCAAAAAATCTCCTTTTTCAAGTTAAATCGCCAAAGGTGAATTTTTAGCGGGTGTCCATAAATAAAAAAACAGGCTTCTGAAAGTTACAGAGCACATTCAGAAGCCTGTTTGCTGTTGCAGAAAGACTTATGCTTCAGCAATAGCCTCTACTGGACATGCTGATGCACAAGCACCACAGCTTACGCATGAGTCTGCGTTGATAGAACGCTTGTCATTTACTTCGCTGATTGCTCCAGAAGGACATTCACTTTCACAAGCACCACAATTGATACAGGTATCAGAATTAATTTTGTAAGCCATTATACACCTCAATAATAGTAAATAGAGCTGTTTTAAATGTATCATATCATGTGCA
Source organism: Treponema sp. (assembly GCA_017476165.1). Taxonomy (GTDB): domain Bacteria; phylum Spirochaetota; class Spirochaetia; order Treponematales; family Treponemataceae; genus Treponema_D. The sequence goes on from JAFVDR010000281.1 coordinate 1,282, forward strand.
AAAAAGCAATATTGGAAACTATTTTTTTGTATGCCGTCATTTTTACAGTTTTAGCGGTTCCCCTGTCTGTCATAAACAAAGGGCTGTACGCGTGTTGCATACAGCCCTTTGTTGCATGTGCTTAATCTATTTTTGCAATTTCAATTGATTTGATTGTAATGTCGTATTTCTTTCCATTTGCATCAAACTGCTTGCTTTCATTTACCTTCAAGTCAAGGAGTTTTGCTCCGACTGGTGAAAGATAAGAGATGATTCCATGTTCAACGTCAGATTCGAAAGGTCCGAGAATGGTAAATGTTTCTTCTGTTCCTGTAGCATTGTTTACGAATGTTACTTTTGTTCCGAATGAAACCATTGCAGATGTAACAGTTGTCTGGTCAAATGTTTCTGCGCGGGCAAGCTGTTCTCTCAGTTTCTTGAGTTTTTCATTCTGGATGTGCTGGGCTTCCTTTGCAGAAATGTATTCTGCATTTTCCTTAAGGTCTCCCTTTTCCTTTGCATCTGCAATTTCTGTAGCAATTTTAGGCAAGATGACGTTTTCAATTTCATCAGCTTCCTTTTTCTTTGCTTCAAGCATTTTTGCAGTTGCCAGCAATCCTTTTGGTGCTTCCTGCTTTGTTTCGGCAACAGGGAACTTGTAGTCAGGATGCTGATCCAGAATTCCCTTGCGGAGCATTGTCTTGTACTTTGAATCAAGGTCTTTGACATCATTAACCATGGTGAACATTCGTGTAATGACATCCGTATCGTTTGAAAGCATGTATGCAAGCATATTGTTGCGTGTACCGCCGTCTGTCTTTTCTGCAAAGAGCAGTGCAACTGCATTGTTGATTGTCTTCTTGTTGTCCGTTGTGTTTACGTGACTGTTGATTTCACGATAGCAGTACGAAATGATGTTTACAAGTGTAACAAGCTGTTTTTCGTAAGAAATGCCAGCTTCCTTGTACCAGTCCTCATTCCTGTATTCCTTGAAGAAGTAGATTGCTGCATTTCTATAATTCCTATAGTCATTAAAGCTGTCCTGCATGAGTTTCTGTACTTTTTCTGTTTTTCCTGCAGAAAGGAGGGCAGAAATGAGTGTTTTTGACAGTACCGTTGGAAAAAGCTTTACGTACTGGGTGTCCCAGTCTGGAAGCTGCCTTACATTTGCAATAAAGTCGCTTTTGAGACTTGTGTTTTTTGAGTCTTTCAGTTCGTTGTACAAGTCCCTTGGATTGTCTATGTCTGAATAGAGCTGTGCAAAGGTGAATGTTGCTGGGTTTGTAAAGCTTGGAAGCTGTTTGCAAACATTCTGTACAGTAAGGTATGCTGCGATTGTCTGTACGTCTGCAGAAGAAGCTGCCTTTATGAAGTTTGCAAAGTAATCGAACATGTCGGCAAGCAGTTCATCGCTCTTGTCAGTTTCGTCGTCTGTAATAAAGCGCATGAGGATATCGATTCTTGCAAAGAAATCTTTTTCGGCCTTGAATTCATTGTTCAACCGCTCTTCCATGCTGATTTCATGATCACGAACCGTGTGCTTTGAATTGTCCGTAGGGTCAACGCTGAATGTTGAGTCTGTTGCAAATACCTGCTGGGCTTTTGCATGCCAGCTTGTCCATTCTCCTGGTGTCAAGACGGCTGGAACGAGTTCTGCCTTGATTCTTTTGTCATCACAGGAATTGTCAAAGCTTTGAATGATTGTCTTAAGCGTCCATGTAACATCGCTTTTAACCTTTTTGGCAAGTTCTTCCTTTTTGGTTGTTGCTTTCTGAACCCAAATGTGTTCCTTGTTGAGAGGTAAAAGTGCACTTACGGCCATCTTAAGGGACATCTGATGTACTCCGTTTTTCTTTCCGAAGTTTATGGAAAGCATGTCTCCCTCGACCTTTCTTATGATGCCGACTCCCCAAGATCGGTGGAATACGTAGTTGTGCGCATCAAAGGCAATGTGCTTTTCAAAGTCGCTGATGGCTTCAAAAACATCGCGGAATGACTGTGAAAGTCCTGAAAGCCTGATGTAGTCTTCGAGGTGATTGTTGTCAGAATACTTTCCTCGGAAGCATTCTGTAATTTCTTTGCGTGCCCAGTTGTCTTTCTTGTCAATTGACAGAATGAGTTTCAAGATGAAAATAGCAGTGTCCCATTTGGCCGTGTCCTTGTAATACTGATAGACTTCCTGCATGAGTGTTGCAGAGCGGTCTTCGCTAATGGATTTTGCAATTTTGCGCTGCACAAGAAGGAAGAAATCGATTTCTTCTGGAATAAGTGAAAAGAGTTTTGACCATACCTCTTTTGTTGAATTGCTGTTCTTTCCTGCAACATAGCGAAGCAGAGCCTTCTTGTAGTAGCTTACTGCAACTTCTTTGTTTCCCTGTGATTCATAGCGTTCTGCGAGGATTTTTGCAACATCAGCTTCTTCAAAGTCTATCTTGACAATCTTTTCATACAGTTCCCATACTTTATCGTTGTTTGTTGATTTATAGTATGCGGCGAGCTTACGGAGTGCAAAACGATTCTGTGGGTCTTCTTCAAGGATGCTGTTGCACAAATATTCTATAAGAATTTCCTTATGATTTTTCTCAAAAATATCGACAATTGAAACAAGGTTGCTGTTGTCAAGTGAACCTTGAAGCAATGAAATCATGCCTGAGAGATAAAGTGCAACGATGCTGTCCTTTGTGTGAGCAAGCTGCTCATCACAAATATCTTTGATGCTGTTTTCACAGTTCTCGGCACGAGTCCTCTCTAAAATGCCTGCAAGCTCTACCAGATTGTTTTTGGTAAAGTTGCTGATGCCTGCTCGTGTCCATGTTTCCTCTTTAAGCATTTCACGCACAGAATTCTCAAGTTCTTCAGACATAAATTACTCCTAAAAAAATGTTTAATAACGTCTCCAACAAATATTTTTATGCTTCACCGGCATATAAATTATATATATCAGGTGCAAGAAGTTTGATTTTCAGCAGGACTTCCTTGATTCGTGTAATTTCCTGCGAAAGATCGTAATAATCAATCAGCCAGAAGTACATGTTTAAAAGCCTTGGCTTTAGCAATGCACTGTCCACAGGATCTTTATTTTCATTTTCTTTTGCATAAATATCCTGTTTCAGTCTTCCAACTTCCTGCGATTTTAAGGTTCTGCGAATATTGAACACTCCGTATAGCGTTCCGTACACGGGAATCCATTCAAGCAATTCTCGGCCTGCGTATCCTTTTGCAGAAACCTTGTCAATCAGCTTTCGTATTAATGGTGAATCAAGCAGTGCAAGATCTATTTTTTCGGGATCCGTAAAAAAAGCCTCTCGAAAAATGACTTTTGCAAGCTTGTCTTCGCCACACAAATCGTAGCAATCCGCCATTTCTGCAAGGATGTATGAAAGTCCCTGCATTGTATTGTTTGCCTCTGTAAGAAACTTGAGTGCTTCTTCATAGTTTCCCAGTTTTTTGTGGCAAAGTCCCATTTTCCTGCAGACTTCTGTATGAATCTTTTTATCTGGATCATCATACACTTTGGTGTACTTGTCCAGTGCAAGTGAAAAAATAACCTTTTTAAAGACATAAAGCGTTTCTTCCAGCGGAGGTTCTTCTTCGCGAGCAATGACGTTTGTCTCAAAGATCTTCCAGTGATTTATGATGGCTTCACCATATTCAAAAGGTTCTGCAGACTTTATTTTTTCCAAGTTTGTCAACCAGAATTTGCAGCAC
>JAFVDR010000282.1 GCA_017476165.1 Treponema sp.
AAAGTAAAGGTTCTTAAGGTGTATGATGCTCCAACTGACAAGGAGCAGGAAAAGATGATTCTTGAAGAATCGTACAACCTGATAGCGGAACAGTTGGCTGAGTGGCGGAAATAGAAATCGAGGAACTCACCAGTCTGTTACTGTATTGACAAGTTTTGTCTAAATTGTGTATATTCTTATGACAATATCGATATTTTTTTTGGAGGATAGCCATGGCAGGAGCCAGTAAGAACTCTCGTACTACAGTTGCAACACAGAAGTTTATTCATGAGCAGTGTGGCGGTGAAATTATTATGAAGACTCTTTTTGAAAAGGGAAAGCTTAAGAACATCGCAGAGTGCCAGAAGTGTAAGCGTGTAGAGCGCAGACCAAAAGATTTTAAATAATTCTAGGAACAATTTGTTTCCTGGAATGTATAGTTTCAATTGCAATTGAAAAGGGCTTTCTTGTTACGAAAGCTCTTTTTTGTTACATAAATAAATGCTATGTAAGCATTTATATACTTGACTATTATTTTTCTATTGTATAGAATATCACAAGTTTTTAGTTTTGTTTGGGGGTAATCCTTTGTCAGTAAAGAAAACATCTGCAGAAAAAAGACACGAAGAGAGCGAAGTACGCCGTCTTCATAATAAAGCAGTTAAGTCTCGCTGCCATACGAGTGCGAGAAAATTCGTAGAAGCTGTTCAGAAAAAAGATCAAGCTCTTGCACAGGATGCACTTAAGGCTTTGCAGTCTGAACTTGATAATGCATATCGCAAGGGTGTTATGAAGAGAAATGCAGCTTCTCGCAAAAAGAGCCGCATGGCTAGATTGTACAATCTTACGTTTACTGCAGCAAAATAAAGAAGGTGGATGTCGGGATGCCGGCATCCTGATTTTTCTTTTCAAATTTTGTCGAGGTGGTGTATATATGGCTGGAAAAAAAATTACAAAATATGATTTGGTCGAAGCTGTATATCAGAATACAAAATGTGAAAAGCGTGTTGTTCAGGACGTTGTTGAAAGTCTTCTTGTTCAGCTCAAGGACTCTTTGAAAGAAGGCAATACTATTGAACTGCGTGGCTTTGGAACGTTTGAACCTCGCTTAAGAAAAGGGCGGGTGAAGGCGAGAAACCCAAAGACGGGGGAACAGCTTTCCGTTGCGCCACATTATGTCGCTGCATTCCGTTCTGGTCAGGAATTAAAAAAATCTCTATGGAATCTTCCGTTGCAGGAAAAAGATTCAGAATCTTCTCGATAAGATGTTTGTTTTTCTTAATCAGATGGCATTGACAGTGATGGGAGTTGTACTGTTTGTTGGTGCCCATCCTGGTATTATATTAAAAAACGGTTTATTTCTTTTTGGCTATCTTTCTTTGGTGCCTGTTTTTATTCTTGTTAAAAAAGCATCCTTAAAAATGCTGTTCCTTTGGGGCTTCCTTTACGGGTTCTTTTGTTATTCCTTGTTTGCTTTCTGGATTTTCAAGTATTCTCCAGTTCTGTTCTTCTGTGCCGTTTCATTTTATGCTGTGTTTTTTTGTGTACTGTTTGCATTCATGAAACTATGCATTTTGTCGTCTACTCATGAGATGCTTGTCATGGCATTGATATGGTGTGCATGTGAATATGTACGGACTCTTGGTCCGTTAGGGTTCAGCTATGGAGTTATGGGGTATTCCCAATGGAAAAATCCTCTCATGCTTACGCTTTCATCGTATTGCGGAGTATGGGGAGCCTCCTGTGTCTGTGCATTTGTAGCGGCCTTCGTTGCTTTGCTGTGCATTAATCGTAAGCACCTAAAGAATGACGTGAAAACATATTGCTGGTATGCAGGTGCCTGTTTTGCTTTTTTTGCGGTACTTGTAGCCTGTACGGTGCTGAAAAAAGACTCTGAACAAAAAATGATTCGCGTTCTGTCCGTGCAGAATAATGCCGATTCCAACAAAAATGGTATTGGTGTTTACAAAAAGGATATTCGCACTCTGTCTTCCTTGACGGATGCTGCCTTTTCAGATTCCGAAGCTGTTGATTTTGTTTTGTGGCCCGAAACTTCTGTTGTGCCTCCTGTCATGTACAATTATTACAATCGGGTTGACTACGAGCGATTCAATGCCATTGTTGATATGTTGCATGTGATTGCACGGAAGGATGCCTGTTTTGTAATTGGCAATCAGCATTCTGAAAAAAATGCAGATGGCTTGTTTGCCGATTATAATGCGGCGCTGGTGTTTGATTCCCGAACGCAGCCTGTTCTTCCTCCTAGCCCTGAAGTATACAAAAAAATTCATCTTGTGCCGTTTACTGAGTATGTTCCCAAGGATTTTCTTAGAAAGATTTCTTCTGTGCAAAGCGAATGGAACGCTGGCAGCAATTACACTGTCTTTACAAAAAGAAATCTGTGTTTTTGTACGCCAATATGTTTTGAAGATACATTTGGAAGCATGTGCCGAAAATTCATACTGAATGGTGCAGAATGTTTTTTTGAACTTTCCAACGATTCATGGGCGCAGAGTTCAGTCTGCCAGCGTCAGCATTTGTCTATGGCTGTTTTTCGAAGTGCAGAAAATCATGTTCCTGCCGTACGAAGTTCAGGCTCAGGCATTTCGTGTTATATTACGGCTTGGGGAAAGGTTGGAGCAAATCAGATTAAGGAATTTTCAGCAGAATCTGCCGTTTATTCTGTGGCAGT
>JAFVDR010000283.1 GCA_017476165.1 Treponema sp.
CACGCGCTTGGTAGAGTTGGAAGTTTTATTGGTAAGACTATGATAAATTCTAAATTCCTCGTAGTAATCGCCATCTTCACCAAACAAATTCTCAAGAATCTTTATTTCATCATGAATCTTAATGAAAGAATCTATGGCTGCATTGAATTCATGCAGATTTTCCTTCGAGGCAAACTCTCCCTTCACCGAAATAGTCTGAAATGACTTGTTATAGGACGGAAAGTACTTTTTCATAAAGAAATGAAGCAGACTGAACGTAAGTTCATACGGGAAGCCAAATTCTTCGCCCAGTTCTGCCCATGGGCGAGAAGGCAACGGAGGAAAATCATCCAACCCAAAATATGTATGAATCTTTACCTTTATCTGCTCCCTGCAGAAATCTTTTGTCCATGCTGCAAAACGGTCTTCAAACACCGACTGCCATTTTTTATAGAATGCATCGTACCACTTTACTGAAAATGTACGCATCGGAATGGAATAAAACGCCTTTTGCTTTACGATGCGTGCAATATCTTCGAGCGGCAAATTGTCTGCAAAATTTTCAATGGTAGACAGACTTGATAAAGCTTCATTGCGAAATGCATTCATATCAATGTCATGGCGACTTGCAAGCAGACAGAAAAAATCAATGATGCGGTCGTCCAGCGGCACACTGTTATACATTATTTCAATCAAAGTGTCCAAATCGGAGCGAAGAAAGGCAAACAGACATTCATTGTACCCGTTTTCATCATTCGAAAACATTGTCAGAATGCGGTCAATCGCTACACAAGAAAGCTGGCGGAGCCATTCAAGCATCTGAATGACATCGTTCATGTGTTTCTTTTCATCTGCCGACATTGACGACAGGCTTTTCTTCATCAACTCCTTCAGTTTCATTTTATCGACATCAGAAATGTGATGTGTCAGCGGAAACTGGTACGGATCTGTTTCTTCGTACACTTTTTTTTCAAGCTCACTGATAGCCTGATGTCCAATAAGGAAAAAATAGTCTCCCGCGGCTTCTGGGTAATTGCTCATGTACGGTGCAAAAAATTTTACAGCACCGTTCAGCTGCCTCAGCTTTTCATAAAACAAGTTTCCCACAACTTTGCGTTCATAGATAATCAGCCCCGGAAACTGAATGTGAATTTTTTTTGCATATCCTGCAAGCAAATTTTTATTCAACACACTCTTTACAGAAGTATTGGTTAGACCTGCCCACAGGAACATGAGGATCCGCTGCAATAAAGACTGCTTCTTTAGAGCTTCCCTAAACTCAAATTCATAATCATCATCAAAACGGGTCAGTTTTTCAGTTACAAGCTCATCTTTCTCTGAAGCCTGAGCCTTAACTTTTTCCAAAAGATTATGCCGTTCATCATCGCTTATCCCTTTTGAAAGACTTTCAAAAACATCGTTATTGTTCTGTGCAGCTGCGGACATACAACTCTCCTTGACAGATAACTTTTAGAAAATTTATCTTTTTATATTAGCAAATACTCACCATAATGTAAATGAACTTATAGTAAAATTACAAAAACCATGGTATATTCTTTGCCAATGAAAGATTCCATACACACCGTCATATTCGATTTAGACGGAACACTCCTCAACACACTCGATGACCTTGCCGACAGCTGCAACATCATGCTGCAGCATTTCAATTTTCCACTGCGAACCATAGACGAGGTTCGGCAGTTCGTGGGAAACGGACTTGGCGTACTGGCCGAAAAAGCCATTCCAAACGGCAAGGCAAATTCTCTTTACAGTCAGGCACTGGATTACCTGCGCACAACGTATGCAACCCATTCACAAATAAAAACCAAACCGTACGATGGCATCACGGACCTCATCCGGCAATTGAACGAAAACGGCATTCATACGGGAATCGTGTCAAACAAACCAGATGCACAGGTAAAGGAACTTGCACACCTCTATTTTTCGCCATACATCAACAGCCAGACTGCAATAGGTGAACAGGAACGCAACGGCATCAGAAGAAAGCCGGCTCCCGATTCCACACTGAAAGTCATGGAAATCCTGAACACGGCACCAGAACACGCAGTCTATGTGGGAGATTCCGACGTAGACATTGCCACTGCACGAAATGCAGGAATTCCATGCATAAGCGTTACATGGGGCTTCCGCTCAAAGGAATTCCTCATCCAAAACGGTGCAACCATCATGGCAAACACGCCTCAGGACATCCTGACAATCATCGCAAACGGTTGCCAAAGAAATATTCACCTTTCTTAGAGCCAGAACTGCTGTTCACTGCAGAAAATGAAACGGTTGCCCGCTGTGCATCGGGCACATCTTTCAGCGTCCAGTCGGTACTGTCAAATACAAAGCCGCTGAACACGCCTTCTTCAGGGAACGTAAAGGTAACGGAACAGCCGTCATCGGCAAGAACTGCATGACCTGCATAGGCTCCGCTCACCGTACCATCCGGTGCAATGTGCATGATTTCAGATGGAGTTGCCGTACCATCTATGCGGGGGATGCGGCTTCGTCGGGTGACAATCACCTCGTAATCCCCTGCAATGTCAACAAGTTCATGCTGATTCGGCTGCATCTGTTCGCCGTAATATTCATTCATGTCCAGTACAGGCCATCCGTCTTTGTTGAAATACATCTGCCGTATCTGCAACGTAAAATCAGATACAGGCAGGAACGTAGTCCGAGAATGGCAGGCAAACAGAATGCGTCCGCTGGCATCGCGCAAGATAGACTGCCCACCAGGAGAAGAAAAGCCGTAGCCATCGCCAAACTGGTATGCTCCAATCAGCTTTCCTCCCACCGCATGGTAGCCGCTCGCAGAGGCTGTCGTTTCAAACGTCATGTTCTGACCGGAAGTATCCAGATACGGGCCTTCTATTTTCTTGCTGCGTCCGACACCAACACGATACTGTACATTCAAATCGCCCATCGATACAAACAGGTAATAATAGCCCGTTTCGCTGTTAAACAAAAGCTGGGAGCCTTCATAGGCAGCACCCATGCCGCCTGCAATGCAAATGCCTGCATTTCCATCGATGCTGTCAAGCGGAGCTTCCATGACTTTGCCTGTTTTTTGGTTTACAGGCTTAAATGTGCGCGAATCGACATATACAAGGGCAATGCCCCCTTTCCACGACCCATACGTCAGTGCATAGCACACAGTCCTGCCTATTTTAAATTCCTTCAGTGCCCCCGTTGCAATGTCAAAGACAAATTCGGGGTCAATTGCTCCAAATCCATGCTCCCAGTCTCCACCGGCAGAATTCGTGCAGAATTCATAGCCAATCTGGGAGTTCTGGGTATCTTTCGTTGACCATACATAGCGAACGAGACTGGAATTGGTGTAGGTAGACGGATCATAGCGGGAGGCAGGAATAAAGGGACCTTCAGGACGGTCTGCAATGGCAAGCGTTATGCACGCAGCAGGATGCACCGTACCGTTCGAAAGCGAAAGACAGTCCGTAATGATGCCGTGGAACATGTAATACTTTCCGTTCTGATAGACAACCGTCGGTGCCCAACTGTTTGGATGCTTGTTTGCAGAGTACCATTTTGTACTGTACGCTGTACCGTTGTTCACCGTGTAGCCCACCCACTTTAAAAAGTCATCGTCCCACTCCATGTGCCGGTACTTGAGGGAAACATCCCGAGGATTCCACAGTGCACTCTGCCTGTGCTTAGCCCAATGGATGCCGTCCGTGGAAGAGCGTACCTGAACACCATCTGTCCACCCGGTAGAATACACGTAATAGACATGAGACTCAGGATCCTGAAACAGCTTTGGATCATGACATTTCCATGTAGCCTGCAATGTCCGTGCATATTTTTGGCTGATAAAGTCTGATACTGCAGCGTCCTGCTTTACCGGAGCATACTCAGACACTTCATCAGACAAAGAATCCCTTTTCAGGGTGTTCTCAAAAAAATCCGTCTCAAGAGGTTTTCTGAACACCTGATTCTGTTTTCCAGAGCACGACATAACCTCAAACAAAGAAAAAAAAACTCCCAATAAAGAAAAAACGTGCAATGACTTCAATGCAGACATAGCTTCAACCTTATCAATATACATTGATTTATATTAATTATATTTGATAATATCATACAGCGAGACTAGCTGTTTTGCAAGCCATTTTTCTTTGTACAGCTCTTTTTATATTCGTTCGGGGTGACGGCGTAAAAATCTTTGAATGTCGCAGAAAACTTGCTCTGACTTTCATAGCCCACAAGCCGTGCAATTTCATTGACAGACAAATCTGTTGAAACAAGCAGTTCGGCAGCCTTTTCCATGCGGTGCTTTTTTATGTGAGCAGCAACAGACGTACCGTATACATCCTTAAAGACCGTTTTCAATGTAGTCGGATTCATATAGAATTCATGGGCAAGCTCCTCGATTGTAATGCGCCGCGAAAGATTTTCCGTAAGGCGTTCGTGCACTTTCTTTATTGCCTCAACCTGATTTTCAAGATACTTGGAATTTTCATTTATCTGCTCATGGTTGCCCTCAAAATCGGGGCAGGAGATTTCCATGAGTTTTTCCATCATCTCGTGAAGCATTTTATTTTTTTCCGTCCCCGGTGCACTGTAGAACACTTCCTTACCGTCGCGATAGCTTTCAATCATGCCGGCATCCTTTAAGATTTTCAAGTGATGCGACACGGCAGGCATCGTCATATCCATCATCTGCACAATGTCATTGACACATTCCTGTGCATGGCACAAAAGCCAGAAAATCTTGAGGCGGGTAGAATCTGACAAAAGCGAAAATATTCGCGAGACATCCAAGAACATTTCTTCCTGCGAAAGTTCCTTCTGCAAAAAATCAATCTTGAAATTAGAACTTGACATTCAAACCCTCCAGAAAAATTGGAACACACGCCGAGCAAACATTACAATGCACGGTCATTGTGTGTTGCAATGCACGGTCATTGTGCATTGTAATGCACGGCCACTGTGTGTTGCAATGCACGGTGCCTTGTTCCATTCAGAAATTATTTTATCCCAAAAAGCAATAGTTTTCAAAAAAAACTTGCACGATCCATTAAACCTGTGCTTAAATGATAGTATAAAGAATCAAACCAAAGGAGTACACCATGAAAAAGACATACAAGATTGAAGTTGACTGCGCAAACTGTGCAAACAAAATGGAAGAAGCAACAAAAAAGACAGAAGGTGTCAAGAATGCATCCGTCAATTTCATGACACAAAAAATGGAAGTAGAATTTGCAGATGATGCAGATGAAAAGAACGTAATGAAAGCAGTGCTAAAAGCCTGCAAAAAGGTGGAATCAGACTGCGAAATTGAATTCTAGTCCACAGGATATGGCATGACAAAGAAACAGAAAAAAATGCTGAAGCGCATAGTAGTTGCTTCGGCAGCACTGGTTATACTTTCAATAGCATCAAGAATGACGCTTGCAGGCGGAGTTCAGGGTAAAGACATTCTTTCGGGAATACCACAGCTCCTGCTCTATCTCGGCGTGTACATCATCATCGGAGGAGACATCCTCAAAAAGGCTTTCAAGGGCATTCTGAACCGTCAGCTGTTTGACGAAAACTTTTTAATGGCAGTGGCGACGCTGGGCGCATTCGCCCTTGCAATCTATTCGAAAAGCGGAGACTATGTAGAAGCCATTGCAGTCATGCTTTTTTACCAGATTGGAGAACTGTTTCAGGGAATAGCCGTAGGCAAAAGCCGCAAAAACATCAGTGCCCTCATGGACATACGCCCCGACTATGCTAACACAGAAAAAGACGGCAAATTGGAACAAGTAAGCCCCGATGAAGTACCTGTCGGAAGCATCATTGTCGTTCAACCAGGAGAAAAAATCCCCATAGACGGCATTATAATAGAAGGAACATCAACGCTCGATGTAAAGTCCCTTACGGGGGAAAGCATGCCCCAAAGCGTTTCTTCGGGAACCGAAGTCATAAGCGGTAGCATCAATATAAGTGGACTCCTCAAAATCCGCACGACAAAACTGTTTGGTGAATCAACCGTTTCTAAAATACTCGAACTGGTGGAAAATGCTACATCGCGAAAGTCAAAATCGGAGCACTTCATTTCCAAGTTTGCAAAAGTATACACACCAATCGTCTGCTACAGTGCACTGATCCTGGCAATTGTGCCGCCGCTATGCCGCATTCTGTTCATGAATGCATCGCCACTGTGGGGCAACTGGATTTACCGCTCGCTTACATTCCTAGTCATAAGCTGTCCGTGTGCACTGGTCATCAGCATTCCCCTGTCATTTTTTGCAGGAATCGGCGGCGCAAGCCATGAAGGAATCCTTGTCAAAGGCTCAAACTATCTGGAAACACTGTCAAAAGTAAAGACAGTTGTGTTCGACAAGACAGGAACCCTTACGGAAGGAGTGTTTGAAGTAGTATCCATACATCATTCCCCTCTTGAAGACAGAAAACTGTTGGAATACGTAGCCCTTGCAGAATGTGCATCCAACCACCCCATCAGCAGGAGCATAAAGGATGCCTACAACGGCACGATTGACCTTTCTCGGGTAACGGACATACAGGAACTGGGAGGCAAGGGCATCACGGCAGTGGTAGACGGCACAGGCATTGCCGCAGGAAACGAAAAGCTGATGCAGATGCTAGGCATTCCGTACTGCACGTGCCATTCCGTAGGAACCATTGTCCATGTGGCGATAAACAGGGACTATGCAGGTCACATAGTCATTTCTGACAGGGTAAAAGGCAATGCAAAGGAAGCCATAAAGGCGCTGAAAAAGACAGGAATAGACAAAACTGTCATGCTCACAGGAGACATAAAAGCAGTGGCAGACTCCGTTGCCCAGCAGCTGGACATAGACGTGGCGGTCAGTGAACTGCTTCCAGAAGATAAAGTGCATGAAGTTGAAAAGCTGCTGCAGCCAAACAGGACACTGGCATTTGTCGGTGACGGAGTAAATGATGCACCGGTACTTTCCCGTGCAGACATTGGCATTGCCATGGGGGCAAAAGGAAGCGATGCCGCAATAGAAGCCGCAGACATCGTCCTTATGGATGACAATCCTGCAAAAATTGCAAAAGCAATCAGCATTTCAAAGAAATGCATAGGAATCGTCTACCAGAACATCGTGTTTGCCATCGGAATCAAAGTTTCATGCCTTATCCTTGGTGCACTGGGAATAGCAAACATGTGGCTGGCAATTTTTGCAGATGTAGGAGTCATGATTCTTGCCATACTGAATGCCATCAGGGCATTGCGGGTAAGAACCTGAAAAGACCCCTTGTTTAGACCGACCTTGCATAATTACATAAATCCAAAATTTATGATATAATAAAGGACATTTTTTTGGAGTTTTTATGCCGTCCACAGTTCAGAGTGCTTTCGATTCAGTTATCAGCAAATACCGCACAGAATCATTTTCTGAGCGGGACAAGGGTGACCGTTTTGAAAAACTCATAAAAGCCTATCTTTTGACAAAGCCAGAATATAAAACGCAGCTTTCGGATGTATGGCTTTGGTCAGACTTTCCATACAAAGACCAGTTCGGAACGGGCGGGAAGGACACTGGAATCGACATCGTTTGCAGAACGTATGACGGCGAATATTGGGCGGTTCAGTGCAAGTGCTATCAGGAAAACAAGAAAGTAGACCTTGCAACGGTCAGCACGTTCATTACGACTTCTCAATTCCCATTCATCATTGATGGCGAGCAAAAAACTTTCTCCCACCGCATCTGGATTGATACAACAATAAACGGCTTTAATTTAGAGGCTTTAAGAAAAGTATGTTACAGACCATTTAGTATTCAGGATGTCTATTTTGACAGAGTATTAAATGAGTATGTCTATGTAAATCCTTATCTTTTCCCGACATCGAAGCATAAGAATTTGGTAATTTGCACACAATAAAGAATATACCGGAAAAAGCCTACGAGTATGTGGTAAACGGAAAGTCCGCAATCGAGTGGATTATGGAACGCTACGCGGTCACTACCGACAAAAAGAGCGGAATCACAAACAATCCCAACGACTGGTCTCGGGAACATCAAAAGCCACGCTACATTCTTGACTTGCTGCTGTCAGTGATTAATGTGAGCGTTCAGACTGTTGATATTGTGAATGCTCTGCCGGAAGTGGACTGGGAAAAGGAATGAAAAAACAGTTTTTTGCATTTTTGCAGTACTTGAGAGAACTTAAAAAAATTACTTACGAGATTTCACTTGATGCCGAAAGGGGAACATTTTTCCAACAGCATTGCGGCATAAAAATTTTACAAATGAAAAAGCACGCATCGATGCAATGACATCGATGCGTGCTTTTTTTTCAACATTTATTCAGGAATATATCAGTTGTCAGCCTTGATTGCATTGGCTGCGGTACGTCCTGACACAAAGATTTCTACAATGGCGTTTCCACCGAGACGGTTGCCGCCATGAATGCCGCCAGTAACTTCTCCGGCTGCATACAGTCCCTTGATGACGTTTCCGCTTCCGTCGAGAACGTGCCTGTTGATGTCTACTGCAAGTCCACCCATCGTGTGGTGGGTAGATGGTGCCATGACGCGAATCTTGAGCTTTACCCCATCAAGCGTATACGAACTCACATCGAATGAACCGTCCTTCTTTTTGTCAGCCTTTCCAATGAGTGCAGTCCATCCTGTTTTTGGCACGGAAAGCGTGTCTTCCTTGCCGGTCATAAGGGCATGGTCATACTCTTCGATTTCCTTGCGGACTGTAGCTGCATCAAGCGAAAGCCCCAGTTCCTTGAACAGGTCGCCCAGCTGGTCTACCGTGCGTGTGTACTGTCTCCAGCTTACATCCTGTTCCCATGTTTCAGGGGTTTTAGGAGTTCCATAAGGATATGGGCCTGGAATTGCCTGTTCGCTGTTGGCAATTTCAAGGAATACGCCCATGGTGCCGCCGTGTTCAATGCCGTTGGCGAGTTCTGCAAGAGAAAGAACATCGCGTTCACTGGTTTCATTTACAAAACGTTTGCCTGTCGTTGGATTTATGTAGATGGCGTAGTTGCCGCCTCCGAATGCAAGCTGTCCATTGTCAATCCAAGAGATAGGCATCAGCTGCGTAAAGTCCAGACCTGTCGTTGCTGCTCCTGCTTTTTCGCCCATTGCAATGCCGTCACCCTGCAGTGAAGAACGGTTAGTCGTCTGGGTATTGTTGGTAATTGCCCCACTCTTCCAGTAATCGTTTGTCTGAAGAACCTTTGCAATGTTTGCAGCATAGCCGCCTGTTGCAAGCACAACACCTTTTTTGGCATGGGCAGTGACCTGAGTTCCATCGTACATGACCGCCTTTACTCCTGTAACGCGACCACCTTCCGTAATAAGTTCCTTGGCATCCGTGCGCAGCATAATCTTGTTGCTCTTTGCCGTTGAACTTGTTTCAAGCAGCGTCCTGCGAGGAGGAACAAAGTACGAGCCCCACTGAGCAACTTCATTCTTGCCGTCGCCGTCAGCATCAAAGTTTGCACCGATAAACTGGTTTTCACGATGCCAGAGTGCACCGATAAGGGTTGGCTGCTGGTCTTCGACAAAGGTAGCTCCCTGCGATTCAAGCCATGGCTTAAGATCCTGACCGTCTTCGATAAACTGCTTTACCAGCTCATAGTTTCCGTAGATCCACTTTGTATAGTTCTGGTTTGGACGCAGTCCACCATAATATGTCTGGAAAATATGAAGGTTGAGCGTAGAGAACAGTGTCAGCTGAGATTCATTTATGCCCTTGTCCAGCTGAGGCTGTGCCCATGCAAGGTATGCCTTTATTTCCTTTTTGAGTTCGCGGAGCGTTGGCAGGTATTCTGCGTGGACACCATGCTTTGAAAGTTCTGCAGTGTCGCCTGCAACGAACCAGTCCTGAGCATTTGAACCGTCGAAAGGCTTTTCGTTCCATACAAGGATTTCCTTAAGGATGGTAATGTTTCCGTTGGCAGACTTTACCTTATTGTCTGTCTTGCCGTCAAACGGATACACTCCTGTCGTTGCATTCGGATTAGAAGCATCCCAGCACAGATACGGCATGACAGACTGGAACTGTCCTCCGGAAACAATCGTGTTGCCTCCTATTTCTGCATTCTTTTCAATGACAAGAACGGTATCGCCGTTCTGTGCAGCCTGTGCAGCAGCTGCAATGCCGGCTCCACCTGCTCCCACAACGACAACATCATAACTTTCTTCAATAGGAGCCTGGGCTTCGTGCTTTACTGTATTCTTCTTGAAATCGTCAAGATTTGAAGCACCTGCTTTTTTTGCAGCATCGTTCAATGCATTGCGCACTGCCAAAGATGTAAATGTTGCTCCGGACACAACGTCAACGCCCGAACCATTGGCTTCAATTGCATCCTTGAACATGATTTTGTATACGGGATCACCGACGTGAGGCGTTTCCTTTGACGAAGCAACCTTGATGTCGGTGATGCCGGAATCGCTGAATGTAACGTCAAGGACGACAGGTCCGTTCATGCCCTGGGCTGTACCAGAATAGGTTTCTGCCTTATACGTTACGGGAACATTCTTGCGTGCAGCCGCTGCACCCGCAGTTTCTGTAACACCGGCACTGGCAAGGGCTGCCCTTGTTGCCTTGATGATGGCATCAGATGTAATTGTTGCTCCGGACACGGCATCAACACTGGTTGACTGGGCCTTTACGATTGCCGCAGGAATGTCTTTTATTGCAGCATCGGAAATGCCAGGTGTTTCTGCATGCTTTGTAACAGCAACAGATGCAATCTTTGAACTGCTCAGCTTTACCGTAACTTCAACTTCGCCGTTACGGCCTTCAGCAGTTCCCTTGTATGTTCCAGCCTTGTATTTGCCGGAACCACCGCAAGAAGCCAACAATGCAGAAGCAGCTATGGCCATAACTGTTGCTTTTGCATGGGTAGCTTTCAATCCAATTTTTTTCATGAAACCTCCAGATAACATTTTGTTACTTACAATAACAATTTATTATATTCGTTTATACCATTATACACCATATTCTTCTTTGTGCAAATTCCGCTACATTTCCATAGCTTTTCGCTTGCAAATGATTTATACTATACCTATTAAACCTATTGCTGCAGAACAAGGAAGCTTCTAAAGGCTTCAGTCTTTCGAAGTGCCCTCAAACCGCTGCACATAGTAACTTCAAGGAGTTTCACATGAAAAAGATTTTCAAAACAGTGACTATGATTGCACTGCTTGCACAAGCATTGATTCTTTGTACGTATGCACAAAAGGCAGCCGGCATCAATGATGTTACCGGAACTTGGGCAGGCGTTGACAAAGGCAAGTCATTTACCATTGTATTGAACGAGGACAAAAGCGTAGACGGTACTTTTTACAAAAACTTTACGGACAACGGCATAACACTGCGGTGGTCTCTGTCAGAGGAAAAACTCGACAAAAAGTATGCTGCTGCAACAGGACTGTCATCTGCTGCCATCGTAACCATAAAAATAATCGACCAAAGGATTGCCGGGGGCGAAGGTCTGCTGATGTATGTCGTAACGCCTGAAAACGGAAAATACGTAATGCTGCCGTATGGAGCAAAAATCAACAATGAATCGGTTATTGGCGAAAACGCAAAGGACATATATGCTGCAAAGATGACAAAAAAGAAGTAATGCGGTGAAAACTAAAAAGGCTTAGCATTGCGGATTGTTCTGAATGCTAAGCCTTTTCTAGGTTGATCGTATAGCTGGGGCAGGACTCGGACCTGCGGCCTCCGGGTTATGAGCCCGACGAGCTGCCAACTGCTCTACCCAGCGTCGTATGTATGTTCAATAATAATATAGTACAAAAACAAAAATGTCAAGCAAAAAATCATCAAACTGGCAACAATTTTCAAAAAAACAACAGGAAATAGACAAAAAAGCCCCTTGTTACTATACTAATGAAATGAAACATCTGAAAATGACAGCCTTTTCATTCGTGTTCTTCTGTTCTTTACTATTTTCATTTGAAGGATATGCAAGTACAGGGGAAAAACAACTGGTACTTGCAAAAGAAGGTACATACCGCTGCGGAAAACAGCCCAAACAGGTTTTGTTTTCACCTGACAATGCATGCGTGGTGCTTCCATTGCTCGAAGACAATGGATTTCAGGTACTGGATCTTGCAAAAGACCGCACAGCAACCATGATAGTTCCACCCCGAGCAAAGCAGCAGGGATTCGCAGAAGGATTGTTCATCAAGGAAAAAAATGCTTTTTTTGTTTCCCAGATGACTACGGGCTACATTTACGAATATGAATACCACTATCCAGATTTTACGTTCAAGCGGGAAATCAAGACTAACGGAGTATGGTCAAAATTCATTGCATGGAACAGCGACAGCCAGATGCTTGCCGTTTCCAACTGGGTTTCAAATGATGTCAGCTTAATTGACTATGAGACTGAGAATGTACTTCGCAAACTCCAGACAGATAAAGCACCGCGAGGTCTGGCATTTGTAAATGGCGGAACAGAAATCATTGTTTTGTGTTTCGACGGAGGCAAAATCCAAAAGTTCAACACGCAGACTGGCAAACTGATAGATTCCATTTACATTCAAAACGCCGCCATGCGCCACATTGCAGTCAATGCACAGGAATCGACGGCTTACATCAGCGACATGTACCATGCCTGTGTCTATGTCGTTGATCTGGCGGCATTCAAGATAACTGACACATGGAAGGTCTTCAAAAATCCCAACACGATAGCATTGTACAAAGACAGATGGCTGTTCGTTTCTTGCAGGGGACCGAACAATAAGGAAGATTACACAAAAAGGAGTCCCGTCAATGGAAAAATCATCATATTTGACACCAGTGACGGAACAATCCATGACACGATTCCAGGGGGCAATCAGCCGACAGGACTCGACCTGTCGCCCGATGGCTCATGGATGTGCTTTTCCAATTTTCAGGATGCAAACGTAGAACTCTATGCTATGCATGAATAGTGCGAGTGTTTTCCTTTAACTGTATGTTCCGCGTAAATCCGTCATCTTCATACAAGTCATACGAAGAACCTGTTCCCACACACTCAAAACTCGATGTGTCAATGCAGCCGGTATGTCTTGCAGGCTTGCACAGGGGAACGAGATGATTTTTCTTTACAAAGAATACAACGGTGTTTACAGGTACATACACATAATAAGAGCCTTTTGATTTCTCTTCGGTTGCAATGGTACCGTTGCACCAAGAGACTTTCGTCATGTCTTCTGGAAGATATACATACCGTCCCTTTGCATTTTCTTCATAGACAGGGGCAATTAAAATTCCTTCCCCTACCAGCAGTTCATCTTCGGTACGGACAGAACGTTCGTCTTCCGGGTAGTCAAATCCAAGGGGACGCATGTACATTGTTCCCTGAACAGCAGCCTTGACGAATTCGCTGTAAATGTAAGGAATCAAGGCATAGCGAAAATCCAGAATGCTCTTAAAATCGACCGTGTCTCCAAATGCATAGCATTCCTGCTGACGAGCATCCCATGCACTGTGATTCCTCATGAGCGGTGTAAACGCGCCGAGTGCGAGCCATCTAAGCAAAAGCTGCCGTGTCGTTGAGCCTCCAAAGCCACCGATATCAGCTCCCGTGTACAAAAAGCCAACCATGTTCAAAGACGGAAGCATTTTTATTTCCTGCAGCAGGTGCACCCAGGTTGCACTATTGTCTCCCGTCCAAATTCCTCCATACCGATGCGCACCTATGCAGGAAGCTCTGCTGTACAACAGCATGCGTTTGTCAGGAGAAATTTTTCTTAATGCCAGACCGGCAGCTTTTGTCATCAATGAGCCATATACATTATGAACCATATCGTGCCGAATCTTTGAAACGGCACCATCTGCATTCTTCATTTCATGGTAAAAACGCTGATAATCATCCAGGCGGTTAAAGGTGCTTCCGCTAAGGGGAGTAAACTCAAAAAAAGAATTGACATCAAGATTGCGTCCTTCATACACCTTTATGTTTTCAAACACAGCCTTTATTGACTCATCGGAATAGAACATTGCAGGCTCATTCATGTCGTTCCAAAAGCCTTCAATGCCATTGTCAGTAAGAGCCTTGTACTTTAAGCCAAACCACTCGCTCGCTTCGGGATTCATAAAATCGGTAAAATGAGAACGTCCGGGCCATACTCCTGCAACATACGGAGAACCATCGTCTTTTTTGCAAAAGTAATCGTTTTGTACCCCTTCATCGTACACATCGTATCCTTCTTCAATTTTTACGCCCGCATCAATAATGGGAACCAGACGGATGCCTTCCTGCTTTAGTTCAGAAGAAAGAGCCTCCATGTCGGGAAACTTTTGGCTGTCGATGGTAAAATCCTTGTATGAATCCATGTAGTCAATGTCAAGGCACACGGAATCCAAGGGCAAATCAGCATTGCGGTACCCTTCCACCACAGTCCGTACATCCTGTTCATTCTTATAGCCCCACCTGCTTTGCTGAAAGCCAAAAGCCCATTTCGGCGGAATATAACTCTGTCCAATGAGCGTGCGGAACTGGCGCACAACATTGTTCAATACACTTTCAGAATGCCCCAGGGGGCAGTCTGCATCGGGGGTTATTGCATACACAATTACGCCTGTATCTTCTGATGTAACGGTAAGCATGTCTATTTCAGAATAACCAATGTCAAACGTAATTCGAGATGCCGTATCAAAGAACAAAGCCCTGCAGTCATGAGATTTTGTATTATAGATAATAATGAAATTATGAGCACCATACATTGAGGGGGTAAATTCACTCTGATTCGGAACATCCGAACACCAGCTGACGTATTTAAATCCACGTTTGTTAATGCCGTGCATGTTTTCACCAAGTCCAAACACAACATCATCACTGTCCATGGCATACTGCCATGCAAATGGCCACGCATCGCTTTGCGAGCCTTCAACATCAACGACAACTGCACCTGTTTCAACAGGCTGTCCATACACTGTTTTCTGTATCATGAAGCCAGTATATCACTGGAAAAAAAATCACGATAGTGATATAATTCATATAAAAGTATGACAAAAGTATTAATCAACGAGTATTCAGAGCATCCTCTCCCTGAAAAAGGACTTCCCGGTTCGCAGGAAAAAATTCAGCGCGGAACCATTTTTTTTCCCATACAATATTACCTGAACAATACTGTTGATCCGCGATACGACTTGCCGGTAATGTGGCATACCGAGTTTGAATTGATTCATGTCATATCTGGAACCTATTCGATTTTTGTCAAAGACCATGAAGTACAGCTGCATAAAAACGATTTGTGCTTTATTCCAAGCAAAGTGCTGCATGGAGACGGAGAAAAGAAAGGACAAGCCCTCTATGAATCTATTGTTTTTGACATTGAAATGATTCGCATGCACGGCTACTATACAGACGATTTCATTTCCGCCATCTTAAAGGACTCCGTTATTTTCGACTATTTCATTCCCCACACAAACGAAAAGATTCTTTCCATTACAAGCAACATCTTTGAAGCCATGAAACTGCAGGGCGAAGGATACGAGTTTACCGTTACTGCCAGCTTGCTGCTCCTTTTCGGGGAAATAAAGCGACAGCACTTGTACATACAAAGGAAATCACTTTCCGCAAATAAACTGCACCAGTCCGAGCAAATGGAAGCTGTCATGGATTTGATACGCCATCATTACAACGAAAACCTGACGCTCGAACGCATGGCAGAAGCAGCCCATCTGTCTCCAAAATATTTCTGCCGGCTGTTCAAGGATTCTACGGAGCGTTCACCGGTAGAATACCTGAACTGGTTCAGAATCAACATGGCATGCTCTGCACTGCGCGTCACGAAGG
>JAFVDR010000284.1 GCA_017476165.1 Treponema sp.
AAGTGCGCGGATGGGAACAAATCGGCGCATGGCAAAGCCGAAATCAATCTACAAACACTGCCTACCAAGAATCTTTTCAAGCTCCAAATGCTCGCATCCTGGTAGTAGATGACACGCCCATGAATCTGAAAGTCATACAGGGACTGCTAAAAAGGACGCTCGTTACCGTTGACACCGCTCCAGATGCACAAACGGCGCTTGCCATGGCACAGCATACTCCGTACCATCTCATTTTCATTGACCATCTGATGCCTCACATGAACGGCATAGAAATGCTGCATGCACTAAGGTCAGACAAATCTTCGGCAAACAATGCAACAACGTGCATTGCACTCACAGCAAAAACAGGAACTGGCATTAAGGAAAGTTACCTGCAGCAGGGGTTCGCAGACTACGTTGCAAAACCTGTGGAAGGAGCACAACTGGAATTGCTCCTTGAATCACTTCTTCCTAAAAGCATTGTCCTGCACAAGGGCGACAGAGGATTTACAGAGCATGACAGCGTTGAAAAATCTGGCACGACAGAAAAAAACACAGAAGAATCAGAATTCTTTTACCAGCTGTTTGGCCTTCACCTGAAGGACGGACTTCGCTTTTGCGGTGACAAAACCATCTTCATGGAAAACATTCATCTGTTCCATGAAGAAATAGCGCAAAGGGCTGGCGATATAGAAAACTTTGCGGCATCAAAAGAGTGGCACAACTACACGATTGCAGTCCATGCCCTCAAAAGTGCCAGTCGCCTTATAGGGGCAACAGAGCTTTCTGAACAAGCACGGATACTTGAAAGTTATGGTGACAAGGCACAGCAAAATGATAGTACAGCAGCTTTGGACATTATAGAGCATACTCCTGCCCTTCTGACAGCTTTATGGGCATACAAAGAAAGGCTTGCTCCCCTTTGCAGAGAACACATTCCATCGAGCCAAATTCCAGTACCGGCAGAAGACAGCCGTCCAACCATCTCTCAAGAGAAGTTCAACGAGGCGTGCAAGGCCTTTAAGGAAATGCTTTCTGCATTCGATTTTGACAGTGCCGACATACTCGTAAAGGAGCTTGACAAATACAAAATGCCTCCAGCGCTTTACAAGACATATACTGCACTGTGCACGAAAATCAGAGAAGTTGATCAGGCAGGTGCAATGGAACTGCTGGAATCGTAGCTGAAAAGAATGTTCCTGAGAAGCCTTTTTCCGCTTTCGGTCTTCATGATTTTTTGCATGAAGTTTTCAGCATTCGTTTGGCTGTAACCGTTTTCCGTTGCATTTGCAATGTAGTCTGCTTCTATCAAAATCTGATAATCAATGCCGTCAATATCATGAAGCGTATGATGATGTGCAACAAGGTATGCAATGCGATCAATCTGAGCTTCAGACAAATCCGACTGGTTCAAAAAATCCTTCACCATGCGATTTCCTTCTTCTTCCTGATGCTTGCCGTTCGTATTTCCATATTTTTTGCGACACAGAGGACAGGCAATGTCATGGGTAATTGCCGCAACTTCAAGGACAAACAGAACATCACTGTCAATGTTTTCCAGCTCACCTATTGTTTTGGCATACGTCCACACTCTAATGAAATGATCAATGTCATGAACATTGCCTTCTGAAAAACCGATGGATTTACTCCGTTAAATTTTTAACCTGTGCAATAACATTTCGAAATTGCTCACCATTCGATTTCAATACTGCCAAATGATACGTAATTTCAGCCTCACTGTCCAAAAGGGGAATGCGAATGTGGTGTTCCAGATCTATGGGCAGCAGGTTCGATTCAAAGCTAATCAGGTTTGAAGCATGAACGACTTTGTCAAACGATGCAACATTCGACTGATACAAGAGCTGGGAATCGGGAAGTTTTTTTAACAGCAGGTCATTCCAGTAACCTTTCAGTGGAAATGGAATGACAGGTTCTCCGTTTATGTCTTTAAAATAAAGCCCAGCTTTCTTTTCTGCCAATGGATGTGTCTCTGGTATCATGGCAAACAGCTTTTCCGTTTTTATGGGAATCTGAATAAATGCCCTGTTCTTTTGTTGCCCAGAAAACAATGCCATGGGGAAAACTCCTTCTGAAAGCTTTTTTGCAATGACAGATTCATCTTCCACCAGAGTTTCACAAGCAACGCCAGGAAACGCTTCTTGCACACGGTCTCGAATCTGAAAGAGAGTTTCGCACGGTGCACAAGAAGCAATGACTAGCTTTGCATGAGTCCTGTAAAAATCTTTTACCTCATTTACTAAAAGCGATGCCTGTGCAAGGAGTTTCCGTGACTGATGGGCAGCAAAGCGTCCCGTTTCGGTAAGGACAAGTTTATTTTTAGAGCGGACAAACAGAGGAGTCTTTAGTTCATATTCAAGATTCTGCAGGGAACGGCTCAAGGCAGGCTGGGTAATGTTGAGTTTTTCAGCCGCCTTTGAAACAGTACCGCATTCTACAACTGCAAGAAACTGTTCTATTTGATGCAATTCAAACATACCATATCCTCCTGGTTGCCTTACAGTATATCACAGTATGCATAAAAGTTATAGCATGGTTAATAAAAAGCATTGTACTAAATTTTTTTTTCAAAATATACTGTGAACGGATCGGAAAAAAGCTTCCGAACAAATCTACCATGTATGGTCAGTTTAAGGAAAATCTAAAAACTTCAAGTTTTAGGTTTGCCCTCATTACTTTTTTAGAGGTACAATCATGAGTTTTCATTCCATTCTAAAAACAGGTTCTGCAGTTGCAGTCTCCTGTTCCATTGCCATTGCAGCAGTTCTTTCGGGCTGTGCATCCACAGAAAAAGAATCAAAAGAATCAAGCTTGCAAAAAATCAGCATGTCCTCATGGCAGTACAATGCAGATGATGATGTATACTACCAGATTGGACTTTCATACGCTGCAACTCCAGCAGATGCAGCATATGAAAACCTCGGCATTTTCATTCCAGGGGCATATTTCAACGGTACTGAAAATGGAGACGGAACGTATACCGTAACAGTAAACAAAAAAAATACGGTCGATGGTTTTTCGGCAAAGAACGCACCGTTCGTTATGCCAATCCAAACTCCAGGCTATTCTGCTCTTGAAGCACCGGCTGCATATACCCATGATGTCAAGCAATACACTGATGCAGGCTTCATCTTTGTATATGCAGGAGCAAGGGGACGGGATCATGGTGCTCCTGCTGGCGTAACGGATTTCAAGGCAGCCATTCGCTATGTACGTTACAACAAAGGCATTCTTCCGGGAAACACAGAGCGCTACTTTACATACGGCATGTCAGGAGGAGGAGCACACAGTGCACTTATAGGAGCAACAGGCGATGCCCCCGAATATGAGCCTTATTTACAGGCTATTGGTGCAGTCATGACCGAAAGCGATGCAATAATGGGAAGCATGGACTGGTGTCCAATCACAAACCTCAATGTTGCCGATGCAGCGTATGAATGGGAACTTGGTACTGCACGAAGCGGACTCGATGCAGAAACAAAAGCAATTTCAGACGGACTGTCAAAAGAATTTGCGCATTACATCAACAGTCTCAACCTAAAAGATGAAAATGGAAATACGCTCAGCCTTACACAGTCTGCTGACGGCCTGTATCATTCAGGAAGCTACTATGACTATTTGAAAAGCGTCATCGAAAACTCTTTGAACAATTTCCTTTCAGACACTGTGTTTCCGTACAATGCAAATGAACAGAAAGCAGCACTGGGACAAAACATGATGACTCCTGCAGGGTGGCAGCCACGAGGTCAAATGGGACGTGCTCCTTCAGCAGAAGATATGGATGGAGTAGCAAGAGGAACTTCACAAAAAACCGGCAATGTAGATTTGAGCAAGACCCACAATACAGTGCAAGAGTACATCAAAGCACTGAATGCTCATGAAGAGTGGGTTTTGTATGATGAAAAGACAAACACTGCACGCATTACTTCTGTAGAAGCCTTCATGAAAAACGTAAAGCAGCTGCAGAAAAATGTAGGTGCATTCGATGACTTGAACAAAACACAGGCAGAAAACACGCTCTTCGGATTTGGAAACGGTACGGGTGCTCATTTTGACTCTATCATGGCAAAAGTCCTGAAAGACATGGGGTCAAATCGCGCATCCAGTTACAGCTCTGACATTGCTAAAAAGGATGCGCAGGGTTCTTCTATGGAGACACGGATCAACATGTACAATCCTATGTACTACCTTAGCCCTGCATACTCGGGCTACAAAACGGCAAAGGTTGCAAAATACTGGAGGATTCATGCAGGAATCTTTCAGGGCGATACAGCCATAAGCACGGAGCTTGCCTATTCGCTTGCGCTCAAACAGTACGGCAGCGAAGTAAAATCCGTAGACTTTACGGAAGTCTGGGGATTGTACCACAATGAAGCTGAGCGAAAAGGAACATCCACCGGAAACTTTATCAACTGGGTAAAGGAATGCCTGTAAAAGCAATGCAGGGGCGGGAACATTCCTGTCCTGCATGAGCTACACTTTCTCCGTGGACTTGCTTATGTTTTCAGATTCACATATATAATCGAATTTATTTTGTTCTGAATTGTATCGTCAAAGGATGCTGTTCCAGATATGAAAAATAAAGCAGATGGCATAACATTAAAAGTTTCTACTATTCGTTCAAGAAGACTATATGTAACAAATTTACCACCTGCTTC
>JAFVDR010000285.1 GCA_017476165.1 Treponema sp.
GAAGAAGTCAAGCAGGCAGCAGAGTCCATCGTAAACAGAGTAGACGGCGTGTACCTTACGACCGACAATACGGTATTCAGTGCAATTCCTGCCCTCATTGCCGTATTCAACAAGGCAAAAAAGCCCATCTATTCTGCAGATGTAACGGGAGCAATGTCTGGAGGAATTGCCATTGCAAGCGGATTCAACTATTACAAGGCAGGACGTGCAACAGGCGACATCATCAAGGAAATTGTCATAGATGGCAAAAAGCCTGCACAGATTCCAGTAAAATTCATGACAAAACCAAGTGACAAAGACTTGCTGCTTGATCTTGATGTGCTTACAGAATGCGGCATCACAATTCCGCAATCATATATCAATCAGGCCAACATGATTTTTGAGAATGGTCATTTGACAAATAAATAGCGTCTGATATAATAGAGCTGTTCGGAAACAGCAGCTTTCCAGACAGCTCTCATGCAGAACAGAGGTTTTTATGGCAAATCAATTATTTAGTGCAGCAGATTTAAAAGCAATCGTAGATTCAGCAACATCATCAAAGGATTTGAAAGCTCTTGCAACATCAAAGGCTTCCGTCCTGTGTGAAAACATTCAGAAGGCAACAGCCTTGGTCAATTCCGCAAAAGGAGACGCTCAGAATGTAAAGGCAAGCCTGTCCTCTGCAAAGAACGGAGGCAATCTCCTTGGAATGCTGGGCAGCATTGCAAGCCTTGCTTCCTCTGGAACACAGGCAGCACAGGCAACTTCTGCCACTTCGAGCTTAGTAAACGAAGCAATCAAGGCAATTACAAGTTCATCACAGTTTGCAACCATCATGCAGACAGTTCTTGGCTCAATCCTTAAACAGGGATTCACAGACTCCACAGGACAGACGCAGCAGCTGAACGCAGCTGGAAAAGATTCTGTAAACACAATACTGAATGCCATCGGTTCATTCTTAAAAACAGCAAAATAGCAGACAGACCAAATAGTGCAATGGCAGCTTGGAATCATCATCGAAAATGAAAATCCCAGTTGCCATATTTCATTTTTATACATGTTTATTTTATGATTTCAAGCATACTTATAGTAGGTTTGATTTACGGCATCTTGGTTCTGGGCGTATTCAGCACGTTCAGAGTCCTTAAATTTTGCGACATGACCGTTGACGGCTCATTTCCATTGGGAGCATGTGTTCTGGCAGCATGTCTTGTCGGAGGCATCCCCATACCCCTTGCACTGCTCATTTCATTTGCCGCAGGAATGATGGCGGGACTTGTGACAACCATAATCTATACAAAACTGCGCATTCCAGACTTGCTCGCAGGAATTCTCACCATGACGATGCTGTATTCCATAAACCTGCGCATCATGTCCAACAAGGCAAACATATCGTTTCTGCGCATTCCAACCTTGTTTTCAGCCATAACAGACATAATGTACGACATTATTCCTGACATTGATCCAAACTGGGGCATTGTTGCATTCCTTTTGCTTTTTGTTTTTGTTTTAAAATTCCTTTTGGATTTGTTCTTTCATACAGACATGGGACTTACAATGGGTGCATTGGGAGCAAATCCCCAGCTGGTCATTTCCCAGGGGGTAAACCCAAATACGCTAAGAACCATTGGAATATGCTTTGGCAACGGCCTTGCAGCACTTGCAGGATCGTTTGCTGCCATGTACAACGGTTTTGCAGATGTAGGCATGGGAACAGGCATCATCGTAAGCGGACTAGCATCGCTCATGCTCGGAGAATTTGTGCTGCGCTCCAACAGGATTGTCTTTCAGACATTGCGAGTCCTCATAGGCTCCTGCATATACCGAGCCCTCATGATTCTGGCAAGAACATACGGACATCACATAAACCTTACGCCAAACGACTTAAAGCTCGTTACCGGCATACTAATCATAATCTGCCTGATTATTACAAAACTCAACATAGGAAAAAAGAAATGATTACGCTCACAGACATAGGAATTACCTTTAATGCACATACACCAGATGAAAATGAAGCCCTAAAACATATAAACCTAAAGATTCAACGGGGTGACTTCATTACGGTTATTGGTTCAAACGGTGCGGGAAAATCAACGCTGTACAACATCATTGCAGGAACACTCCTGCCAACATACGGTACAATAGTCTTGAACACAGGCAATGAAGACATAGACATAACAAGGGATAAAGAATACAAGAGGGCAAAATACATAGGAAGAATCTTTCAGAATCCGCTTTTAGGAACGGCAGGCAAAATGTCCCTTGAAGACAATATGGTCATTGCTTCAAAAAAAGGGTTCAAGGGGCTAAAGATAAGTCTGAACAACAAGATGAGGGAACAGTTTAAAGAAGAACTTTCTCGCCTGAACATGGGGCTTGAAAACAGGCTCAATGATAATGTAGAACAGTTTTCAGGCGGCCAACGCCAAGCCCTTACACTCCTAATGGCAGTCATGTCAAAACCCGATCTGCTGCTCCTAGATGAACATACGGCGGCCCTTGATCCGGCAAATGCAGAAATCGTAATGGAATTGACGCGAAAATTTGCAGAAGAATACAACCTTACGGTCATGATGGTAACCCACAACATGCAGCAAGCCCTTGACTATGGCAACAGGCTCTTAATGATGGACGCAGGGGAAATTGTTTTTGATCTGGCAGAAAAGGAGAAAGAAGGACTTTCAATGAACGACATCATTGAAAAATTCCAGAAAATAAAGAACAAGTCTTTTACGACAGACCGGATTCTTCTTCAGTAATTGCATACATCAAGAGCCTTTTCCACTATCTAAAGGCAACTTCTAAAAGAAAGAAAGGCTTTTCTTTATTTTTTTCAAGTAAGAGATTTTACCGACCGTCACTATCCGAGAACTGTCATCCACAAACGACAGTTCAAGATCAGCATCATGTTCATGCTTCATGAGCATGACTGGCATTCCGACCAACGTTCCTTCCTCTTCCAGATGAACTTCAAGCAGAACTTTTGATTGTATGGCATCTTCTATGACATGCATTTTTCCCTGATAGTCCATTCCCCCTGCTTCGCGACATTCAAAGCGAACGCTGCTTCCCCTCAACTGGTCAGGATTAACCACAATCCTTCGCTCAACCCTGTCAAGGAGACCTTCTTTTTGTTCCAAAGGAATATCCATCTGCACAACCTGCTTTTTCAACCCTTCAATAGTTTTATTCTGTTCAAGAGTAGAACTCAGCTTGAACGGAGCGTCTGCCATGGCAAAAGTCTCTTCCTGCATGGGCACATCATGTTTCCGAAGTCTCATAAAGCCAAGCACCTCTTGTTCTGCATGCCTCTCACGGATTTTTCCAACAAAGTCCAATCCGCTTTTTCCCAAGACATCATTGCTTTCTTCATCACTTGAAAAATCAAGGAGGAACACTCCTTCAGAAATCTCTTCCACGATGTACGGAGAAAGCACCCTGTCATTCCGAGTCTTTACAATGTTTTCTTTTGAAACCTTCAATACATATCCTTTGAACAAAGATGCAGAAGAATAGGAATTGTTCCAGTCATCGAGTGATACCTGAATGTTCTGAGGGACAGGAAAAGAAGAATAGTTCATAAGCTGTTCCTTTATTACATCAGGAGTCATTCCTGCATCAAACGAATGCATTACGGATTTTTTGCAAATTTCAAAGGATACGGCAGTATCATAGTGCGTAACACTCAGAAAACGCACAAGCGGCAAGAAATCCGCAAGTGTCAGTCCTGGCAAAATGGTAACAATGTACCCTGCATCTATACTCAAAAGATGATTTTTTTCTGCAAGAAAGGGGCTTCTCCTTGAAACTGCCGTAACTGCCTGCGGCACATACAGAATTTCAGAGTCACCGGAAGAAACAGAATGCAAAAGTCCAAATTCGATGCATGCATCAATCATTCCTTCCATGACCAGTTCCGTTGTCATGTCTGAAAAACCTTCTGCCCGGGCAACAATTTGAGCAAAGCGACCGCCGCCGCCCACGCTATCGTTCTGGCTGTTTTCCTTTAACAGCAATGCAAGATTCATTATGCCAGACTTTTCGTATCCTTCCTCTAGAACAGCACAAAGGACATCGAACAGCAACTGGGCGTTCGCATGAAGAGTGCTTCTGGAAAAATGACCGCAACAAGCAACACACAAGTATGCATACTGACTCATTTCAGGCATAAGGCTTAATTCTTTAAGCCGCTCCCAATCAACTTCAAGCAATTTTTCCGCCTGATGAAACAGGTTCAAGTTACAAAAAGCCTTGAGAAGCAAATCCAGTACAGGTAACAGGGACAGCCCGAAAATAGCCGAAAGCTCAGAACTATTTTTCTTTTTCAAGCTTCCGTCGGCCTTACACAAATCTGGATGCATAAACACATAAGAAATAAATGCAGCAAGCAACTGCGGCGTCAAAAAAATTTCTTCGGTGCTCCGTTCTATCCGTACCGAAGGCTTTGGAAGTAAAAGTTCTATGGGAACAACAGGAAACAAAGAATCTTCAAGCAAGGGATTTATGCGCAACTCAACACTTCCGTCAAGAGGATTTGTAAATTCAAAGACAAGAAGTCGCTGCATGAGATTTGCAAGATGTTCTGCCAACGACAGCTTTGAAAACAATCCTCCAAACAAGACCGTACAGTAGGACTCCATTTTTTGCCTAGAAACATGAGGAATAAAGCGCACTGCAGCAAGGATTTTCAAATCACCGTTACACAGAAGATGGATAATGGCAGCTTTGTTTTCATCCGTGCAAAGAAAGGAACTTATGTCATCAATAAGATTCTGCTTATTGTACGGTGTTTTTATTTCGCCCAGATACATCCTTATGATTTCAAAAAACTGCTGGTCAGGCATTTTTGTAAAGCTTTCCCTCCAGTCAATGATGCGCTGGACTTTTGGTGTAACAGTCAAAAACAGCCTCCTTCAATAGACAAAGGCTCATCAAGCTCATCCAAGCTTTCGTGCCCAACATAGCGCACCAACCTGTATGAATAGCCTTGTTCTGCTAGAAATTTCTGGCGGTTTGCACCAAACTCCTCTTCCACTGTATTTCTTGTTATGAGCGTAAAAAAACGAGAAGTCCGCTCTTTTGGTCTCAGGATTCTGCCAAGGCGCTGAGCTTCTTCCTGTCTGGAACCAAATGTTCCGCTCACCTGAATTGCCATGCTTGCATCGGGCAAATCAATGGCAAAGTTTGCCACCTTGCTGACCACAAGCACGTTTATTGCACCGCTTCTAAAATCTGCATAGATGGCGTCTCGTTCTGCATTGGGAGTTTTTCCCGTAATGATCGGAGCCGCAATCATCTGTGCAATCTTTTGCAACTGATCAATGTATTGCCCTATGATTAAAATTTTGTCCTGACTGTATTTCTGCACCAACTCCTGAACAACATGGAATTTCTCTGGATTTTCACTTGCAATCCTGTGCTTTGAACGAAGACCAGCCACAGCATAGTCAATTTCTTTTTCGGACTGCAAATCAATTCTGAGTTCTATACATTCAGCAGATGCAATCCACTTATTGCGTTCAAGTTCCTTCCACGGCACATCATAGCGCTTTGGACCTACAAGAGAAAATACATTGCCCTCACACCCGTCTTCTCGCACGAGAGTAGCCGTAAGTCCCACCCTCCTGACAGCCTGCAATTCTGCAGCAACCCTAAAAACAGGAGCAGGAAGCATGTGAACCTCATCATAGATGACAAGCCCCCAATTATTTTTTCTGAACAGAGAGAAATGAGGATACGGGCTTTCCTTGTCAGGTCTCCATGTTAAAATCTGATACGTTGCAACCGTCACGGGCTTTATGGTCTTTTCTTCTCCCGTATATTCTGCAACTTGTTCAGAAGTAAGGTTTGTCTTGTCCAACAGCTCGTCAATCCACTGGTGGACAGCAGAAATATTCGTTGTAACAACAAGGGTATTCGTTTTGAGCATGGACATAATCAGCATGCCAACAATAGTTTTTCCTGCACCACATGGCAAGACGATTGTTCCGAATCCCGTACCAGGTCCTTTATTGCCAATAAGAGCCTCTGCTGCACTTTTCTGATAATCACGAATATTAAACGGATTGCCAGAAGATGTTGTTTCACGCAAAGAGATTTCAAGAGGAGCTCCATCTGTCAAAGGAACATCATCTTTTACAGGAAGCCCCAGCTTTAACAGATTTTGTTTTACAGTACCACGGTCAGTAAGATTAAGCATAAAACAATATTTTTTTTCATCCTCAGAAAGAATTGCGGTACTGCCCGGAATATCCTGATAAGTGCAATCTATAAGAATTTTCTTAGCAAATGGATTGGCATCTATTTCTTTATATATGTAAGGAGATGTTGAAACAAGATACAGATATTCTTCTGTTACGCCATCTTTTTCACAGACGGGACCAGGGACAAGCCTCAGTTTTCCAAACCGCCCAGCAGTTTCTTGTATCCATACACACACAGACTGCGGTACATCATATCTGGAATAAGCAGAAAGAACTTCAATTGCCTTACTGCTTGTAAAACCTGCACTTGCAGCGTTCCACAAAGAAAGCGGTGAAAGCTGATAGGTATGAAGATGCTCTGGGGAACGTATCAGTTCTGCAAATGGAATAAGGGCATCTGCACACTCTTTAGCACGAGGTGCATGCACATCAAGAAGAAGAGTTCTGTCTGACTGTACAATCAACGGATTATCGCTTTTAGGCATAGAAGATAATTATATCAAATAATCTCAGCTCTGGACAGAGTTTTGTCTGCACAGCCATTTGTTTTTAAACGACAGCTCCTGTGATGCATCATTCACCTTGTCCAAGCTGTTTCATAAGCTTGTCCAAGATGTTTTTGAGAGCAACGGCTTCTTCTTTTTCCAAAGAAAAGCAAGATGCCATTCGCTCAGGAATAGAACATGCCTGCTCTTTCAAGGCTTCTCCCTTTTCAGTTATCCTGACAATGAGATTGCGTTCATCATCTTTTGAGCGCGTGCGTGAAATATATTCCTTTGCTTCCAGCTTTTTCAAGACTGGTGTAAGAGTTCCAGAATCAAGAAACAGTCTTTCTCCCAATTCCTTGACATTCATTTCCGAATGTTCCCAAAACACCATCATTGTTATATACTGGGTATACGTCAAATCGATTTCATCAAGAAACGGTTTGTAACGGCGCACAATTTCCTTTGAACATGCATACAAAGGAAAACACAACTGATTTTCAAGGCGAAGGCTGTCATAGTTTCCAGACATATTCTTTACTTCCCTTACAGAAGCTTTTCAATTTCAGCTTTCATGTCGTTCAAATCGGCTGTCGGTTCAAAACGCTTCACAATGTTTCCTTCACGATCAATGAGGAATTTTGTAAAGTTCCATTTTATGTCTCCCGACTTCTTATAGTCCCAATCTTTAAGCTTTAGGAAAGCTGCCATTGCAAGACCGGCTTTACTTGTGCCGAAACCATCGAACGTCGTGTTTGACGTAAGCCACTTGTACAAAGGAATTGCATTTTCACCGTTCACATCAATTTTCCCAAACTGCGGGAACGTAATGCCAAATCGCCCTTTGCAGAAGGTATGAATTTCTTCATTGTCTCCTGGTGCCTGATTGCCAAACTGATTGCACGGAAAGTCAAGGATTTCCAAGCCCTTGTCATGATCTTCTTCGTATATTTTCTGCAATTCCTCGTACTGGGGAGTGAATCCACATCCAGTAGCCGTATTTACAATCAGAAGAACCTTTCCCTTGTAATCTGCCATTGAAAGTTCTTCACCTTTTCTTGAATTGAATTTGAAATCGTAGATACTCATTTCTTTCCTCCTGCTATAGAAAGATAATTTACAGCCGAAAGCGCCGCGACATTGCCTTCTCCTGCTGATTTTATGTATTGGTACGGTGCACCCGCAATATCCCCACATGCAAACACGCCTGGAATGCTCGTTTCCATCTTTCGGTTTACGGAAACATGATTGCCATCCATTTCGATTCCCTGAATGAGCTGAGAAGGAGCTATGCTATCCCTCAAAATAAAAATGCCATCAACCTCAATTTCTTGTTTTTTCAACACCAGCTTTTGAGCCTTTTTTTCACCCTGGATGGAAACCGGTACATCCTGAACGATCGTTATGTTGCCTGCAAAGGAATCGTCAAACGAAACCTCATCCTTATATAAAGGAACATACACAACTGACTGAGCTATTTCTGCAAGAAAGGCGGCTTCTTTTTCTTCTTTTGCACTTGAGGCAACAACAGCAACAGATTTGCCCTTGTACAAAGGAGCATCGCACGTAGCACAATAGCTCACGCCGCGACCAAGAAATTCAGACTCCCCTTCATACGGCTTGCCAAAATGTACACCGGTAGCAAGAATGACAGAAGTTGCTTCAAAAATTTCGTTTTTGTTTGAAATCATGCTAAAATAGCTTCCCATCGGATAAATGGAAGTTATCGATGTTTCCGTAACAGAAATGTCCATTTGCTTCAAATGTTCCATAAATTTCAACTGCAAGTCAGACCCCTTAATGGCAGGGAGTCCCAGATAGTTCTGTATCTCATGAGCCTTTTCGACTTTTTCACTCAACGTTGCACTGCCAAAGAGGATTATCTTCTTATTTCTGATTTTTAACGTTATGGCTGCAGATAATCCTGCAGGACCTGTTCCAATAATAGCAACATCGTATCGTTCTGACATAAGAAACTCCTGTTACAATTGAATTGTGTACAATTTATTTATACAGCACTTTGCATTTCCTGTCAATAGTTTTTTACAAAATTAAATTGCACACAATTTTTTATTGCACGAAACGATCACACACCCTACGTCAAGACTATTGTCTTAGTCAGTAACAGAAAATTCCCCCAGCGAAGAAATCTTTTTTAACTCATTAATCAGATCTGTAAAATCATCTTTACTGGGTGACTTTACCGTATAGCGCAATATAATCTGATTGCTGGCCATAATTCGGCTCATGTTCAAGTCTTTTACAATAAAGCCATTCTGCTCAATGGCATTTTTAATCCGTTCCATATCAACATCTTCATTGTCATAAACGATATGAAACGTTTTGTTTTTTCCCGCAGGGAAAAATTTCTCTTCAACTTTTTCAAGAGTAAGCAAGAGAACCACAGCAACAACAAGGACAAATGCAGCCTCAGCATACAGTCCTACTCCAATTGCAGTTCCGATTGCCGAAGTTGTCCATACAATCGCAGCCGAAGTAAGTCCTTTTACGTTCAGGCCTTGATGCAAAATTGCACCGCCCCCCAAAAATCCGATACCACTCACAACACCAGCAATAACACGAGTCGGATCCCCTCCATCAAAGCCTTTTGCCGCCTGAATTTCTGTCAGAGCATAGGATATGACTGCCCACAAAGCCGAAGAAACACTGATGAGGACAAGAGTCCTCATGCCAACAACTTGATTGCGAGTCTTGCGTTCAAGCCCCATAATCATTCCAGCGACAGCACTCAAAAAGAACTTAATGAAGCATTCTCGAATAAAAGAATCATTAGCAAACATATTACCGTTTTCCAAAAGGCAAGTGAATTTTTCTAGACGGAACCTTGGAACCAGCCTTTACCCAAGTTAAAGACTGCTTTGCATCCATGTCAATGCCAGATTCTACAACACTGTCAATATATGTCCCAAGCCACTTGCCAAATTCAACATCACTTGCAGACACATCAATAGAATTGTCGCCCCTGACAAGAAAAATATTAACATAGGACTGATTTCCATACAGGGCGGCAATGTTCTCAGCAAAGGCACTAAATGCGGCAGCTGCGGCGGCAACCACTGGCGAAGCAATGGAACTTATGCCATTCCTGACTGCAGGAGAGCGCAGCGTATCAGCATTGCTCGGAGTTTCCTTTATTAGAAAAACAAGGATGCCAGGATGTGAATCTGAATTTTTCTGTTCAAAACGAGAAAGCACTTCCAGTGCAAGGCTTTGATACGGAAGAATCAACTCGTCACAGCCCCGTATGCACTCCTGCGTGTTCATGCGCTGTTCAAGCGAAGCAAACCACTCTTCATCGAAAAACAAAATTGCCTCGTCCATTTTTCCAAACATGCTTTCCGTTGAAAGAATTATTGTCCTTGAAGAGATGGGAGACGTTTTGTTCCATTCCACTATCGAAATTCCAGAAGCCTCACTTATCTGCTGGATTTTGTCGGAATCATCATCTTCATCGTGCTTTTCAAGTTCCGGACCTGTAATAGATATATTGCGTCCTGACAGAGAAAATCCATCTGCAAATTTACTTCCTGCCGGCATTTCTTTTCCTGCAATCAGTGCCGTTTTAGCCATATTGTAGATTATATCACACTCTTCATACTTTGCAAACACGTCTTACAATGATATACTTTGTACCTATGAAACTTTGGCTTAAATATTTAATCGGTGCCATACTGGGTGCTGCTGTTGCCCTCATCCTGCCACCGCAAAGCAGTCAAGCACAGGAAGTACTTGATTTTCTTGTAGACCTTATCATCAGATTCGGGCGCTATGCACTTATTCCGCTCATGTTCTTTTCCATCATAACCGCATGCTTCAAATTAAGGGATCAGTGCTTGATGCTCAAGACCGGATTATGGGTATTCCTTACCATCATCATTTCGTCAGCGTTGCTCACCGTGCTCGGTCTTGGCTCTGCCCTCATAATCAAGCCTCCTCGAATACCGATGACAATCGAAAAGATAAACGAAATTCCTTCGCTTGACCTGCGGTCAATGCTGTTTAAGATTTTCCCCTATTCAGGCTTTTCATCCCTGCTCAACGACAGTTTCCTGTTGCCATGCTTCGTCTTTGCCGGGCTTGCAGGAGCAGGAGCGGCCGATGATCAAAGCGCTTCCAAGTCAGCAATGACATTCTTTACGTCGGTCAGCAAAATCTGCTACATTGTCATGAGTTTCTGTACGGAAATCCTTGCCATAGGCATGATAGCCTTTACATGCAGATGGACATTGACTTTCATTGCATTGCATTCATTGCGGGTATTTACTCCTTTATTCACGCTTTTGGGAGCACTACTTGCACTAACAGCTCTGATCATTTATCCCCTTATCATACGATTTGTCTGCCACGACACGCATCCCTACCGCGTTCTGTATGCAAGCATTGCCCCAACCGTGCTTGCATTCTTTAGCGGAGATACAAATACAACGCTTCCCCTGTTAATCAGGCACGGAAAGGAAAGCCTCGGCATTCGCCATAGAGTAAATGCAGTCACCTTTCCTTTGTATTCCATTTTTGCAAGGGGTGGAGCAGCACTGGTCATTTCAACCTGCTTCATCGTCATACTCACAACATATTCCATGCTCGAAATAAAGTGGGACTCCATCATCTGGATTGGATTGATGTCGTTCCTCATATCATTTGTACTGGGGGAACATTCCAGCGGGGGGCCATACCTTGCCATTACCATCCTGTGCATCATGTACGGCAAAGGGTATGAATCAGGATACCTGCTGCTTCGCGATGCTGCACCGATACTCGGGGCATTTGCAGCAGCCTTCGATGCATTGACCGCAATGGTCGCAAGCTACATTGTAGGCATAAAAACGAACACCGTCGTGCATCAGGAATTGCGAAAATTCATCTAGCACAACAGCATCATTTAAATAAAATGTCGTTTCCCTGCCAGTCATGAACGCGAAGTTTTCCGCTCAAACTGGCAGAAGCTTCGATGCTTTCATCATTATTAATGAACACGACAGGAACACCAATCAGTTCGGTAAACTGGTCAAAACCAAGCAAAAAGCCAATCGTACTCAATGCATCGGCATCAACGGAATGCGTTTCAGGGGCAACAATCGTTACGCTGCTCCAATTGCGCTCTGCAGGCATCCCTGTCTCAACATCAAAGATATGGTGATACCGTACTCCACCTTCTTCAAAAAATCGTTCATACACGCCGCTGGTTACGACAGTACCGCCACCGGCATGCGACAGGACAAGAGCAGGAGCCCCGTACGGATTGAATGGATTTTTTACGCCAATGTTCCAGTCATCTCCATTTTTCTTTTTGCCGAACACGCAGATGTTGCCTCCCAAATCGACAATTGCCCTGCGGACTTTGTGCTGCTTGAGAATTCCCGTAATTTCATCAGCAGCAAATCCCTTGGCAATGCCTCCCAAATCAAGGGCCATGCCCTGCTTTGACAAAAAAACGTAATGCTGTCCTGACCGTTCTTCCACCACTACCTGTTTCCAGTCCACACATGCAAGGACGCTCCGTATTTCCTGCTCAGACGGAACGCGAGCGTGATCCGTATTGATGCCCCACAGCGCCACCAAAGGACCGATAGTGGGATCAAATGCACCATTGGAAAGCCTTGCATAGTGCAATGCCGTATTCAGCACGAAAAGAAAATCCTCGGTAACGGCAACGTCATGCACACCAGCGGCATCGTTTACCTGCGCAATCAGAGAATCTTCCCTGTTTACATTGAACAAAGCATCTATTTCTGCCAGCCGAGCAAAAATGCTGTCATACAATGCCTCCGAACCGTCTTCAAATGCATTTACAGAGCACACGGTGCCAATAACATTTTCCACCCGCGGATTAGGAGCAGTCCGTTTGCAGCCAGAACACAGGAAAAAACAGGAAACAAAAAAAAGAACGCAGTGCCAGCGACATCTCATACAGGAACACTCCATTTTATAGAGGGATTTGCAGCCTTCATGCATGCAAACAAATCGGCGAGGGCTTCATTTTCAAGGGAATCAGGAAAAGGCACTGCAATCCGTTCTCTGTCTGTAACAACATACCAACGCCAGTGCCCCAAACGCAATGTACGTATATATACCCGCTCTATCTTGCGGATATCCTTGAATGCTATGGAACAGCGAGCACATACCTGCCGGACATTCATGTGCTCGCCATCATAGGCAATGTCTATTTTAAATTCCATCAGACCAGAAAAAAGCAACAGCACGGCAAACACTGCAAACAGCACGCACAGCATAGTGTTGTTGCCAAGGCACAGTGCAGAAACCGTGCCCATGACAATGCAAAACAAAAAGTCGGCAATGCTCCGGTAGATGTTTTCTTTTTCCAGCCAAATATGCTTCATAGCATCAAAACGATCTATGCTTCTTTTTCAGTGCAAACAATGTGCAAGTCTTTCAGCTGCTGTTCATCAACAAAGCTTGGACAGTCATCCATAGGACTTGCAGCAAGATTGTTCTTAGGGAACGCAATCACTTCATGAATGGACTCTTCATGGCGCATGAGCATGACAAGGCGATCAAGACCAGGAGCAATGCCACCATGTGGTGGTGCACCAAACTTGAATGCCTGCACAAGGAATCCAAATGCTTTTTCTGCACGCTCATTGGAATAGCCTACAATCTTAAAGATTCTCTGCTGCAATGCAGGATCATTGATACGCATAGAACCAGATGCAAGCTCATAGCCATTCAGAACAAGGTCGTACAAATCGCCTTTGACGCTGCCAGGATCAGATTCCAATGTGTCCCAGTATTTTTTCTGAGGAAGTGTAAACATGTGGTGTTCCGTTTCCCAGTGGTTTTCCTCTTCATTCCATGCAAAATAAGGAAAGTCAATGATCCATGCAAAATGGAATTCATCCTTAGGATTGTACAGGTTCAAATCCTTGCCAAGCTGCTTGCGGACAGCACCAAGTGCAACGCAAGCCACCTGCCACTTTTCATCGCTTACAAACAGAAGCAGGTCATTTTTTTCAGCACCAAGCTTAGCGCAAATGTCAGCTTCCTTTCCTGCATAGAACTTGCTGATGCCGCCTTCAAACGAACCTTCTGCATTAACCTTCATCCATGCAAGACCCTTTGCATGATTTATTTTTGCAACAGACTCCAGAGCCTCAATCATCTTGCGGCTATATTTGTCTGCAACATTCTTTACGACAAGAGCCTTTAAGCCCGTGCGCTTGTGGCGAGGAACGCTCCTGTCTGCATTTTCGGCACCAGCTTTGAATGCAGAAAAGTCGCTTAGTCCTGCCATAAATGCAGCATCCTGCATCTTCAAGTCAAAGCGAAGGTCAGGCTTGTCGCTTCCATACAAGTCAAAAGCATCATCCCAAGTAATCCGGTCAAAATGAACAGGCAGCTCATATCCCAGAGTCTTTTTAAATATATGTCCCATCAAGCCTTCGGTAGTTTCAAGAACTTCCTCGCGATTTGTAAAGGAAAGTTCCATATCAATCTGTGTAAACTCTGGCTGACGGTCACCGCGAGCATCTTCATCGCGATAGCAGCGGGCAATTTGGAAATACTTGTCGAATCCAGACACCATCAAAAGCTGCTTGTACAGCTGGGGACTCTGTGGCAGAGAATAGAATTTTCCCGGATGGACACGGCTTGGAACAAGATAATCGCGAGCACCTTCTGGCGTTGACTTTATGAAAGTCGGAGTTTCTATTTCAAGAAAG
The DNA here is from genome assembly GCA_017476165.1 of Treponema sp. Classification (GTDB taxonomy): domain Bacteria; phylum Spirochaetota; class Spirochaetia; order Treponematales; family Treponemataceae; genus Treponema_D. Next base: position 14,368 of record JAFVDR010000285.1, read on the forward strand.
CCCTTTGATGTAAGATATTCACGAGTTGCAAACGTAACGTTTGAACGCAGGATAATGTTCTGCTGCATAGGAGCACGGCGCAAGTCAAGATAACGATACTTTAAGCGCAAATCTTCGTTTGGAAGAACAATAGAGCCATCCTTCTGGCGAACTTCTTCAATAGAAAACGGAAGTTCCTGTGAAGTCGTAAAGATTTCAATATCCTTTGCCTCAACTTCTATTTCACCAGTTGCCATGTCTTTGTTTATGTCCTTTTCGCTACGGGCAATGACAACACCTTCAACAGCGATACAATATTCGCTTTTAAGTGAAGCAGCAATCTTTTTTGTTTCATCGCTGGCATTGTCACCAACCACAACCTGTGTTATGCCGTAACGGTCGCGGAGACTTATAAAATTGAGTCCTCCCAGATTGCGGGAGCGACTGACCCATCCATTCAATACTACGGTTTTGCCTACATCAGAGGCACGAAGGTCTCCGCAGGTTACCGTTCTCTTAGAGTTTTCCATAAGTCTAGTATTTTACAGAATTACAGGCATTTACTCAATAAGAAAGATTTTTCATTTTTTAGGCTTTTCTATACAAAAAAGGACATATCTCGCACAATTACATAAAACCATTTGAAGAACATGACTTCTATTACACCTTCAAATACAGGTGTGATGAGAATAAAAAAGCAGGCCTAAAGAACAATTCCGTCATAAAGGTCTTTAACTGTACGGCTTGTTAAAGCGAAAAAAAAATGAGGAGCTGGCAACGGAAATACATTCCAGTTATGAGAACCTTCACGAGAAGCTTCAGAATCAGCATTTTAGGTAAGTCAGTCTAAAATTCCAAAAACGTCCGATGTTTTCGGTAAATTTTCGGCATGTCTTTTGAGTAACAGTCGGCGGAATTTGCCTTGGCGGAGTGTGGAGGTCGTTTTGTAAGCTCATGAATCATATATCAAAATAATCTATTAGCTATTACTTATCAGCAAAAAAATGATCACTTCTTCTCAAAATACGATTCCCGAATCCTTCAAGTACTTTATTATACCGCATATTCCCTCTTTTGTGGGGAAGCATCACATCTCTTACTAATGTCTTATCCACTACCACTGGATAGTCCATTCCACAGACAGTGGATAGGCTATTCCACAGGCAGTGGATAGCCCATTCCACACACTGCGGAACTGCCGTTCCATTCTTGTTATCTCCGAAACCTGTAATCAAACCTTCTGCTTCCATTTTTTTGTAAATCTTACGGACAGACGATGCTTTAAGTCGGTGCTGAGAGACCGGTAAAGTTCTGGAGTTTTCCTCTCAAAGATGGCATTTTTCTTTATATCCCACTCAGCCTGACTAGATCCTTTTTTGTGGCAGGTATAGCCATAAACTTCTATTCCGAATTGCATTTTTTCTATATCACCTGTTTTGTTTCGTCTGCCGTATTAGTCGGTTACGAAGATGATGTCGTGAAGGTCGGCATCATTTTTCATTCAAATTAATTCTTCCAGATATGCTCATGATGATAATCCAAAAACTCCAGATGCCTATCTTCTATCCAGCGCAGTTTCATTTCAGAACTGATTCCAAGCCCTTGCAGGTCGGCTCCATCAAACGCAAACACAGAAGACACCATAATCAATCCATCATCCGTAAAGGAATTATATCCTTTATCAAAAAGGGCATCCAGATTTGCAGTAAGCAAAAAGCCGTTGTAAACATTTAAGCGCTCTGCATCGCTGGTGCAATCTTTCCAAGGCTTTGCGTGACTTGCCCGCAGTGCATCTTTAAGAGTACAACCTGTAACAGCACACGCGCCACCCCAATAATTCATGAGGGCATCCCGATAAATGCCCTGCCCGACTCGTTCTTTTACAATGCGTTCTGCTTCTGTTTTTTGAATCTCAGTGTCTGAAAATTCTGCAAGTTTTTTCTGATATTGCTCTAATGGATTATCAGGAAGTGAAGCAAAAAGCTCTGCGATTCGTTTTAACAATCTAGAAAAGGAGAACGATTCTTGTAATGTGAATTCAAATTCTCCATTAGAATTAAAATGAATCCCGGAATCAAAATGACTTTTACTAAATGCCTTGCTAAAGCGAATAACAAAAGAACCATCTGAAGTCTTCCGAATGGTACTGGTTTCCTTAAAAAACGAACTGAACAAGTTGATGCAATCAGACTTGGAATTGCTGTCAATTTCCCAGCAGACATCCTTTGCGCATTTTTCCAGTATCGTTCTTTCTATAGTTGATATGTCCATAATAATCTCACTTTAACGAATATGTCCTGTTCCTGTTAGCACCATTGGCAACAATCTTGCCTTCTTCTACAAGCTCAGACAGATAGTCTTTTGTGCGTGATTGCTTCAGGCCTATAAACAAAGCAATATCCTGTGAGCGGGCTTCGGAATGTTTAGAAAGATATTCCAGAATTTTGTCTTTATAGTTTATCGCCGATTTATCGCCGACGTTTTGATTTATCGCCGATTTATCGCCGATTTGTGGTTTTATCGCCGTTTTTGGGGCTTTATCGCCAGTTTTATCGCCGTTTTGCTTATACGAAGGACGGTAAAAGTTTACCCTTAGCATATCGCCAATTTCAAGAAACTCAGGTCTTTCCACCCCGTATTCATCGCACTCAGCAAAAATGCGTTTAAATCCTGAACCCCAGCCTTCAAGAACATCAATCTTTTCAAGTGTGCGGGCAAGCGTTTTATTGCGGATGGAAGAACGACCTGACAAAGCTTCTTCCAGAGTCAAAGAACCGTATAATGCTACCAGGAGAAGAAATCTCAATTCTGTCATCATAAACCGCAACTTGAACGCTGGAACTCATCTGATAGTTTCGGTGAATCACGGCATTGATAATCAACTCGCGGATTGCCTTTGGCGGAAGCTCGTATTTTTCTTTGTGAACAATTCCATTGATTTCCACCGCCATGCTCAAATAGTTCAGAACAAATTTATAGGCTCCGTCTATCTGCTCGCAAAGAGGACCTTCATATTCCTTTTTATCAAGAAAATCAACACGTTCTGTTCCGCGGAATCTGGCGCATTGAATGCGGGAAGTATAATCATGCTTACCCAAAAGAATTGCATAGGCATTTGTCGCAGTATCTTTTTTATTGCCAATTATAAGATTCAAATTCTCCAAATCTTTTCTTGTAATCTTCCGCTCTGCACGTTCAGAAAAATCCTTGCAAAGATATTTTATATCTTCATCCTCAACCTTTACATTAGGACAGGCAAACTCATCATAATAAACATGGCGGCCACGGTTCGTAAGTTCATCAAGCGAAGTCCAGTCTGCGTTACGTGTTGTTGCTCCAAGACGGATAAATGTACCATTTTCTTTTCCCAAAGCCTTTATGTAATAAGGAGTTGCGTTTCCGGGGAACACATTCACAATCAAAAGCTGGGCATCATCCACCATCTCGGCTGTAATGTCGAACATAATCTGCGGCTCGCACATCTGGCCGATTGTATCTGCAATGTTATCCTTTAGTTCAAACAGGTCTACTGATTTTGCAAGCCCTACAAACTCCCGCTGATTATTTACCCCAAGAACAAACTTTCCGCCAGCTCCGTTTGCAAAAGCAACAATGGTCTTAATCCATTTTTGTGAATCATGAGGAAGAGTTGCTTTGTATTCTAATGTGCGGCTTTCACCGTTTTGGATTTCTTCTTGTATGGTCATTGTGAATCTACTTCGTCCTCTTTATCTGTTTGAAAAACTTCAATTCTGAATACATATCATTCGCAACAAGTTCATGCATTATGTATTATATATTCGCTTAAATTCATTTTACTA
>JAFVDR010000286.1 GCA_017476165.1 Treponema sp.
GTGACTACAATTCCTGCAAATGCTACTGGCGAAAAGACATTCTATGCAAAGTGGACTGCAACGGTAACAATTCTTGAATACAAGGCTACAACTGCCGTACCGAATCCTCCTGCAATAGGCACTGCACAGACTGTTGTTTACGGCAAGAAGGCTACAAGACCTAGCCCTAACCCTACAACGTCTAAAGCTTCAGAGGGGTATTCTGACTTCTTGGGCTGGCAGACAGACGGAACTACTGACCCAGTAGACTTTGATTTTAGTACCGATGTAATTACAAAGAATACTGTTATCTTTGGCAAGTGGAAATCAGACTTTGACTTTGTAGGAACAACGAGCGAGTTCCTTGCAGAAAACTTTACGGCAGGAGGTTCTTATAAGATTAAACTTACTGATGTTTCAACATCTGATCAGATGAATAGTATTGCAAAGGCAATCTGCTTCTCTTCAGATTCTAATTATAAGAATGCCTCAATAAGTCTTGATCTGTCTGAATGTTCTATTACGGAATTGGGATGGTCTCTGTTTCCAAAAGGTGGTTCTCCACTTGGATCAACTTCTGCAGATAAACTTGCAAATCTTACGGGAATAAAATTGCCTAGTGGTATTAAAACTATTGGAATGTTTGCATTTGAAGGCTGTAGCGGCCTTACGGAAATAGAATTACCAGAAGGTTTGGAGAACATTTTTTGTGGTGCATTTAAAGACTGCGGCATTACAGAAGTTGCTATTCCTGCCAGTGTAACAGAGTTGGGAGGTTGTTGTTTCGATATAACTGATGATAGTAAACTTCATATTCAGGGCTCTAATGTGTGGATGAAAATTAAAGTTGATGGAGCAAATGTATCAACGGTAGAATCTGATGTTAATGTTACTGCAAACAAGATTGCGGAACTTCCTGCTACTGTTGAATATTCTTTTAAACGTTAAAACCAACGTTTTTTTTCGTATGCATTTACTATAGCTTTAGCTTTTGGTAGTGCATACTGTATTTGAAACAAAAGCCTGAGCCTCTGCAATCTTGTGAAGTATACTTTACTTGCAGAAGCTCAGGTTTTTTCTGTCTTTCGATGTTTAAATGCTCTCTGCTGCTGTGCCTAGAGGGCTGTGTATGCAGTTTCAATTGTTTTCTGTTGCTCGTTGTGCTCCAGTCTGTCAATTTCAATGTTTTGCGGCAAACCTCCTTGTCCTGTCGTCATAATTTTGTTTTAATCTTACACAAGAATGTGACTGAACCGAAAACTCACGACAACCGAGTGATGAAATGGTATCGGATGAGTGACATACCCATTTCGGATGAGTGATGAAATAGTGCTTAGCGAGTGACAAAATAGTGCTTGCACTGTGACAGATTTAGTCACGAAAGTGAGATTTTCGCTTATTGCACATATACTTAAAACATTGTAGTATTAGTACATTCACAGCATTGTACAATTTATATTAATGGAAGGAAATTGTTATGAAAATATCTGGTTCTCGTGTTGTTGTTGAGTGTCTTGTTGAGCAGGGAGTTGATACCATTTTTGGATACCCAGGAGGAGCAATTCTTAATGTTTATGATGAGCTGTACAAGAATTCTGACCGCATTACACATATTTTGACCGCACACGAGCAGGGAGCATCCCATGCTGCTGACGGATATGCCCGTTCAACGGGAAAAGTTGGTGTTGTGTTTGCAACGAGTGGTCCTGGCGCGACAAATCTTGTTACTGGCATTGCTACAGCCTATATGGATTCAAGTCCTATTGTTGCCATTACCTGTAATGTTCCTTCATCACTCATTGGACGCGATTCTTTTCAGGAAATTGATATTACTGGTGTTACTATGCCCATTACAAAGCATAATTTCATGGTGCATGATGTAAAGGATTTGGCAGATACAATTCGTGAAGCATTTTTTATTGCAAAGAGCGGTCGTCCTGGACCTGTCCTCATTGATATCCCCAAAGAAGTGACGGCTGCAGAGGTTGAATTTGAACCGAAGCCTGTGGCACAGGCATCACGCGATACTTTCAATAAGTTTACAGATGAAGACTTGAAGGTTGCGGCTGCAATCATTAACAATTCTGAACGCCCTGTCATTTATGCCGGCGGCGGTATCAACATGAGCGATGCAAGCAAGGAACTTTTGGAATTTGCAGAAAAGGCTGATATTCCTGTTTCTGAAAGCCTTATGGCGCGTGATTCATTTCCTGCAAATCATCCGTTGTGCACGTGGATGGTTGGGATGCACGGAACAAAGGCCAGCAACATGGCAATTACAGAAAGCGACCTTGTCATTGCTCTTGGTTCACGCTTTAGTGACCGCGTTATTTCCGATGCTTCTAAGTTTGCAGCGAACAGCAAAGTATTCCATATTGACATTGATCCTGCTGAAATAAACAAGAATATTCCTACTGCTGGTTCACTCGTGGGAGACGTAAAGTGCATTCTTCAGAAACTACTTCCATTGATTGAAAGCAAAAAGCGTTCTGACTGGGTAAACAGAATTCAGGCATGGAAAAAGGAATATCCTGAATGCTACGATGCAAATCCAAAGGATTCCATTAATCCAAAGTTCATTTGTGAGTGTGTCCACAAGATTGCAGGTGATGATGCATTCATCACGACCGAAGTTGGACAGCACCAGATGTGGGTGGCTCAGTTCTATCCTTTCGCAAAGCCGCACACGTTCATCACCTCTGGAGGTCTTGGAACAATGGGCTTTGGAACAGGTGCTGCAATGGGAATTCAGTTTGCCCATCCAAAGGCACGTGTCATCCACATTGCTGGAGACGGTTCGTTCCGAATGAATTGCAATGAGCTTGCAACAATCCAGCACTATAACCTGCCAATCATTATTGTTGTAGTCAATAACGGTACGCTTGGCAATGTCCGCATGTGGCAGAAGTTGTTTTATGGCAAGCGTTATAGTCAGACAACGCTTGACTTTGGACCTGACTGGGTAAAACTTGCACAGGCATACGGCATTGACGGATACAGGGCATGCAATGCCGATGAGTTTGCAAAGGTGTTTGAGACTGCATTCAAGAGTGGCAAGCCTGCTGTCATTGATGCCAAGGTTGACATTGATGAGATGGTGCTGCCGATGGTGCCGGGTGGAAAACCAATTTACAATCAGATAATGAGTGTCAGCAAAGAAATTCAGAGTTAGTCAATGATAATGCTTTCTTTTTTGCAATAAAAGAAGTATACTTGTTCTATGTATAGGGCTCCCTAAAAAGCGTACATGCGTTTTTTGAGGTTCCCTACAGTACCTTATAAAGGGAGTGTGTGATGGCTACAGATATTCATGAATCAGGCGAAGATTACCTTGAAGCTATTCTTGTCTTGCAGAAAAAAAACGGGGCTGCCCGTGCTGTTGATGTTGCAAAGCATCTTAATGTTTCAAAACCAAGCGTAAGCCGTGCCATGTCAGTTCTAGAAGAAACGGGGTATGTGACAGTTGGCGACACCAGTTTTTTGCAACTTACGGCAAAAGGAAAGGCAAAGGCCAATGAAATTTATAGTCGACATGTTCTTTTGACTCAGTTTCTGCAGAAAATTGCAGGTATTAGTGCTGCTCAAGCAGAAGAAAATGCATGTCGTATTGAACATGACATTGATGCTGATGTAAAAAAAGGTATTGAACGCTGGATGAAGGAAAATTCTTAAGTATGAAAAAACAGTCTACAGAGCATGGTGCTCTTACAGGCGACAATCACAAGGCTTTGTGGAGTGGTCGCTTTGCAGAAGGTCCTGATGCTGCTGCCGTTGAGTTTGAAACATCAATTTATGTTGATGAGCGCATGGCTCTGGATGATATTCATGGTTCCATTGCCCATGCTTCCATGCTGGGTGAACAGGGTATCATAGAAAAAAGTGAAGCGAAACAGATTGTTTCCGGTCTTAAGCAGATTGAAAAAGAGTTGGAAAGTGGCAGTCTCTCCATTGATTACAGTGCGGAGGATATCCATTCTTTTATTGAGGCTACTCTAACAGATCGCATTGGTGAAGCTGGAAAAAAACTTCACACCGGACGTAGCCGCAATGATCAGATTGCCCTCGATGAACGTCTGTACCTTCGCCGTGTCATTCCTCTTCTTCAAGATGAAATCATTACATTAATAGAAGCGTTGGTTCTTATTGCCGAAAAGCATACGCATACGCTGCTGACTGGATATACCCACATGCAGCATGCACAGCCGGGAACGCTTGCACAGCATCTTTTGGCGTGGGCATTCATGCTTGAACGTGACTGGAGCAGGCTTGAAGGTTCTTTGGACCGCATAAGCAAGTCTCCTTTGGGGAGCGGAGCACTGCAGGGAAGTACGCTCCCTTTGAACAGGGAAGCTGTTGCAAAATCGTTGGGATTTGATGGTGTTACAGACAATTCTTTGGACAGTGTGTCTGACAGAGATTACTGCATTGAATTTACTTCTGATTTTGCCATGCTTCAATCTCATTTAAGCCGCATGTGCGAAGAAATCGTCCTGTGGTCTACAACTGAATTTCATTTTGTCGATTTGAGCGAAAAATGGTCTACGGGTAGTTCTATTATGCCGCAAAAAAAGAATCCTGATTTTGCAGAGTTGATTCGCGGCAGAACGGGCAAGGTGTATGGAGACTTGATGAACCTGCTCACGATGGTAAAGGGGCTTCCTTTGGCGTATGACCGCGATATGCAGGAAGATAAAGAGCCGTTGTTTGATGCCCTTGATACGGTAGAAGCAAACCTTAAAGTGTTTACTGCCATGATTTCGTCTGCTCAATGGAATGTTCGTGCAATGGCGGCAAGCTGCGAGGGTGGCTTTGCCAATGCAACTGATGTGGCGGAATACCTTGTGCGTAAAGGAATGCCGTTCAGGACTGCCCATGGAGTGGCTGCTTCTGCAGTACGCCGTGCCATTGATGCAGGACTTTCGAGAATCGAAGACCTTGAGCTTGCTGTTTTGAAAGAATGCTCTCCTTTGATAGAAGGAGATATCTATGAAAAGATAACGCCTGCAGCTTGTATGGAAAACCGAAAGACGGTTGGAGGACCTTCTCCAGACTGTACGGCTGTTCAGATTAAGACGTTAAAGGATTTTTGCTTGCAAAAATGCAAAAGTAAATAGGAGTAAAATTGTATGAAATGTACGCGGTTGTTTTTTGCTGTTGCATTGTTTTTGATTGCTGCAACAGGATTTGTTTCATGTTCCAAAAAGTCAAAGTCGCCTGAAAAAACTACGTTTGTCCTTGGACTTGACGATTCTTTTCCGCCTCTAGGGTTCAGGGATGAAAACAATGCAATTGTAGGTTATGACATAGATTTGGCAAAAGAAGTTGCAAAGCGCATGAACCTTGAACTTGTGTGCCAGCCTATTGACTGGGCTGCAAAGGAACAGGAATTGAACACAAAGAAAATAGATTGCATTTGGAATGGGTTTACCATGACAAAGGAACGTCAGGAAGCTATGGCTTTTACAAAGCCTTACCTTGACAATGCTCAAGTTGTTGTTGTGCGTGCCGACAGCGGCATAAAGAAACTTTCCGATTTGGGTGGTAAGGTTATTGGCGTTCAGGCAGGTTCTTCTGCAGAGGATGCAATCAACGACAATGCTGGGTTTAAGAGTTCTCTGAAATCTGTAGTCGAATTCAAAGAAAACATTACAGCCCTCAATGATCTTGAAATAAAAAATGTTGATGGCGTTGTCATGGATCAGGTTGTTGCCAATTACAGCATAAAGCAGACTGGTCGTCCGTACATTGTCCTTTCTGAAGGTCTTGCAAACGAGGAATACGGCATTGCATTCCGCAAGGATGATACTGCTTTGCGTGATCAGGTGCAGGTTATTCTTGAAGAAATGGAACGTGATGGAACTGTTGCAACTATTTCTTCCAAATGGTTTGGTACTAATTTGTCTGTCATAGGAAAATAACTGTGGGCAAACTGCTTGTCGCAATGCTAAAGAGTACGGGCGTTACACTTGAAGTGTTTGCCCTTACGCTTCTGTTCTCTGTGCCACTTGCTCTGGTCATTATGTTTGGGCGCATGTCCAAGGTAAAGCTTGTTGCAAAGGCTGTTGATGTTTTCTTGCTTGTCATTCGCGGCACTCCATTAATGCTACAGCTCATTTTTGTTTATTTTGCACCTCCGACCCTTTTTCACTGGGGATTGGGGCGTTTTACTGCTGCAATTGTTGCCATGGTCATAAATTATGCTGCGTATTTTGCAGAAATATACCGTGGTGGCATCCAATCCATTCCTGTGGGGCAGTATGAGGCTGCGAAAGTCTTGGGATTTACAAAGACTCAGACGTTTGTGCGCATAATCCTGCCACAGGTAATAAAGCGTATTCTTCCTGCAATGGGAAACGAGGTTATTACTCTTGTAAAGGATACTGCCCTGGTGCAGGTGCTGGGAGTGGCGGAGTTGTTTCATGTTGCACAAACCCAGAGTGGGCGACTTGTCAGTGTTACACCTCTTTTTCTTGCAGGCGTGTTCTATTTTATCATGAACTGGGGCGTTTCAAAATTCTTTGATGTTGCGGAGAAAAAACTTGACTACTACAAATGAAATTATACGCGTTGAACAGCTCTGCAAAAGATTTGGTGCACTTGAAGTTATCAAGGATATTTCATTTTCCGTTCACAAGGGCGAAGTTCTTGGCATTATTGGTCCGAGTGGAAGTGGTAAATCAACCTTGCTCCGCTGCATCTGTCAGCTGGAGTCTGTTTCGGGCGGTTCAGTTTCCATCTGTGGCAAAACGATGGTAAAGAACGGTGTGTATTCTGATAAGCAGACGCTTCGCTGCATAGGGCTTGACGTGGGGCTTGTCTTTCAGAATTTCAATCTTTTTCCTCATTTTTCCGTCTTGCGCAACATTACCGAAGCCCAGCGCATCGTTTTGGGCAAAAGTGAAGAAGAGTCTCGCGTTATTGCCTTGGAGCTTTTGGAAAAAATGGGGCTTTCATCGAAGGCTGACAGTTTTCCGTGTCAGCTTTCCGGTGGACAGCAGCAGCGTGTCAGCATTGCGAGGGCTTTGGCTCTTCATCCTCAGGTGTTGTTTTTTGATGAACCGACATCTGCTCTTGACCCCGAACTGACAGGTGAAATTCTAGCAGTCATTCGGGAACTTGCAAAAGAAAAGATGACGATGGTTGTCGTAACGCATGAAATGTCGTTTGCAAGAGATACGAGTGACAGCATTCTGTTCATGGATGGAGGCGTGATTGTTGAGCAGGGAAATCCTCTGGATGTCATAAATGCTCCAAAAGAAGAGCGGACAAAGGCTTTTCTGCGTCGTTTTCTTGAAAAATAGCTTTTCCTATTCACTAAAAGCCGTGTAAAAACGGCTCTTCTACATTGACTAAATCCATATTTTACAATATCATATTTGCTCATGCTAGACTAGGGATAATTCTAAGCGTTGCCTAGAACTAGATGGCATATTACTTTCAGGTTGACATGTTCAACCTATGGAGGACAATCAAGTGGTAAAAATCAGACTTAAGAAGTTTGGTACTAAGAAGCGCCCTGATTATCGCATTGTTATTCAGGATGCCCGTAAGCCTCGCGATGGTGTTACAGTTGAAGAAATTGGACAGTATCACCCAATCGCACCAGAAGACAAGCAGGTTTGCTTTAATGAAGAACGTGCAAAGTATTGGCTCAGTGTTGGTGCACAGCCTACAGACATTGTAAGGAAAATCTTTAATTCAAAGGGTCTTTCAGTAACTGGAAAATCTCTTGCCAAATAAGTATCAGGGGAGCAATAGGGAATGGAAAAAGACCTGATTGAATATATCGCAAAATCATTGGTCGATGATCCCGATGCAGTCTCTGTGACGGAAGCCGAAGGTGAACGCGGGTCTGTTCTGCAGCTGAGCGTATCCCAGGGTGATATTGGTAAAGTAATCGGCAAATACGGTCGTATTGCAAAAGCTCTGCGTACTGTTTTGAGCGCGTATGCCAGCAAAGATGGTAAGCGTTACAGCCTTGAAATTCTGGACTGATGGCATCGTTGATGGTAGAACAGTTTGTTGTTGGGATTGTTCGTGGTACGCACGGTATTACGGGCGAATTTAAGGTAGAAAGTACTTCCGGCGAGTATGCGCATTTTGCGAATATGGAAGAAGTTACTTTGACAGATGGTACTGAATCAAAACGTTTTCGGGTTGAATATACTCAGGAAGCAAGCAGTACGCTGTATATGAAATTAGAGGGAATAAGCACGCCTGAAGCTGCTGCACAGTATAACAGGTGGCAAATCGTAGTTCCCCGAAAATATGCCCACCAGTTGCAGGAAGGTGAGTGGTATATTGAGGACCTGAAAGGGTGCTCGGTATGGTATAAAGAAGCGACAACGGATAATACCGTTGGCATTGTCACAGACGTAAAGGAAGGCGGATCAGGTTATCTCGTTGAGATTTTGCTGTCCGAGAGTTGTACTCTTATTGGTGATGACGTCAAGTTTACGAAAAACGGTTCTCTCCGTTCTGTATATGTGCCTTTTGTTGATCAGTTTATAAACAAGGCAGGCATAGACGTTCAAAACAAGAAGATGCAACTGATGCACCTCTGGATTCTGGAGTAATTCCATGAAATTTACTGTGCTGACCTTGTTTCCTGACATTCCGCGTGCTTTTTTTGAAAATTCGATCATGGCAAAAGCGGTTGAGCGGGGAATTATTGCCTACGATTTAGTGAATATCAGGGATTTTGCCTTTGATAGACACAAAACATGTGATGACGCTCCTTATGGCGGAGGTGCAGGGCAGTTGTTGCTTCCTGAACCTTTAGGTCGGGCTTTGGATAGCGTAGAGGCATACAAAAAGACGAAGCATGTCATTTATGTAACGCCAAGCGGTAAGCAGTTTACGCAAAAAAAGGCACGGCAATTGAGCACGAAAGACGAGATAGTCTTGATTTGCGGAAGATACGAAGGTATTGACCAGCGAATAATTGATTACTATGTGGACGAAGAAATCTCTATCGGGGATTACGTCATGTCCAGCGGTGAAGTGGCTGCTACAGTCATTATTGACGCCGTTTATCGCCTTGTTGAAGACGTGATAACACAGGAATCGTTGGACGAAGAAAGTTTTTCGGGTAACCTTTTGGAATATCCCCAGTATACAAGGCCAAGTGTATACAAGGGCATGAAAGTACCGGAAGTTCTTACTAATGGGAATCATGAAGAAATCCGAAAGTGGCGACTTAGAAAGAGCCTGCAGAAAACTCTGAAAAATAGACCGGATCTTATTCAGAATGCAAGATTGACGGGTACTCTTTCTGACGAAGCAGAAAAAATGATCGAAGAACTTGCGGGGTTTGTTACATATAAAAATGACCGCAAGCAAAGCCGAATGCTTAGGTCCGTGCAGGAAAAACTGAAACGAAAAAAGGCTGAAGCGGAAGGCACTGAACAGGAGAATTAAAATGGATATTATCAATACCATTGAAGAAAGACAGAAGAAAGCTAATGCAGAGAACTTTAAAGTTGGCGATACTGTAAAAGTTCACTTTGAGATTGTTGAAGGAAAGACTAAGCGTATTCAGATTTTTGAAGGACTGGTACTTTGCTTTAAGAATACTGGAATCCGCAAGACTTTCACTGTACGCAAGGAAAGCTATGGAGTTGGTGTAGAGCGTGTATTCCCACTTCACAGTCCACGTGTTATTAAAGTTGAGCTTGTTCGCCCTGGTAAGGTGCGCCGTGCAAAGATTTACTATGTACGTGACAAGATTGGTAAGGCTGCCAAGATTAAGGAGCTTATTGGACCAAAGGCTCAGGCTCAGTTTGCTGCCAACCGTGCTGCATACAAGTCAGCTGATGCAGAAGAAGCTAAACTTAAGGCTGAAATTAAGGCCGCTAATGCAACAGCAAGTGCAAATAAGGATTCAAAGAAGAAGAAATAAAATCGGAACGAATTAGTTCGGAATGAACTTGTTCTCAACGAGCTTTATTAGGGAAAGCCCTTCGTCATCATGTGATGAAGGGCTTTTTTTGTGCAGGAACCTTTGCTTTTCATAGAGGCTGATTTTCATACTCGACAAAATCCCTATTGTGATATAGTATAAAAGATATGAGTCAATCTGGGGCAAAAAGAAAAATTGAATGTTCTTCACTGAAATTGGGGGTGTGCTTTAGTGCGCCCGTGTATTTTGATGATGGGGAGAACATGTTTCTTTCTGCAAAGAATCCTGTAAAAAAGTATCATCTGAATGCCATTACGCGATGGGAAATTCCTTTCCTTTTGACGGATGGATATATCCTTTCTGATAAGGAAGTTGCTTCAATTGCCGATGAAAAGGCAAAAGCTGAAGATATTTCTACTCAAATGGAGGAAATTGACGCTTCTTTCTTTGGAATAACGGAAGATGACTGAAAAAAAGCCTTCTACCCATGAAAAAGGGGTGCTGGGGGAAGAGCGGGCGGTTCTGTACCTTACGGAACACGGATATTCCGTTGTAGACCGAAATTTTCGCACACGCAGTGGTGAAATAGACATAATAGTACAAAAAGACGATTTTCTTGTTTTTGTAGAGGTAAAGTCGTTGCCTCATGGTGACATAGATACTCTTTCTGCAGAATTGGGACCAAGAAAGCAGCAAAAGATAATTAAAACAGCTAAATATTATCTGCAAAACCATCGACAATATAATTACCAGTACATTAGGTTTGATGTTCTAGCTTTGGATGTCGCGGGACTTGAACCTGTATATCACATAATTAATGCTTTTTCGGAGTAAGAAAAAATATGCCGATAAAAAAAATTATTGATCCTCATAAAATCGTTCCGCCGCGCATCAAGGAGCTACAGGAAAAGATTAATGATAAGGATTATGTTGATAACGCTGTAGAGCGTATTGCCTCAGTTATAAGTCGCCATATCACAGAGAACCAGAGTTTTGCAGACAAAACGTATGTGTTGCGGTGAATGCTGTCTCTTTTTTGTGCAAACAGGTAGAATTTTTTTTTTATTTGAATATACTTGTATTGTATGAGTAGAGACAGACGTTCACGAAAGAGAAACGGCAGCAATTGGAAAAATACCTTTTCAAATGAAAATTCTCGCGGCTCGGGAAAACGTAGCGAAAGTCGAGGTCAGGGCGGTAAAAAGTTTGTTTCTGCGTATGCTGTTTCGCCTGAGCAGATACGGGCTGATGAGGAAGCCATTTCAGAATTCAAGACGTTGAATCGCCCTGTATGCGGTCATTGTGGCTTGCCCATTGCAGATTTGTCAACTGCTGTTGAAGATAAAAAAAGTGGAAAACCCATTCATTTTGACTGTGCTGTGGCAATCCTTTCCGAAAGGGAAAAATTATCGGAAGGAGACCGCATTACATACATTGGTCAAGGTCGATTTGGTGTACTTTATTTTGCAAATCCCCATGACATGAAGCACTTTACAATAAAGAAGATTATAGATTGGGAAGACAAGGACAAAAAGCCTGAGTGGAGGGATCAAATGGCTGATTTGTACAGCCATGTACGGTGATTCCTGTTGCAAAAAAAAAGAAAATAGTATACTATTAGTGGCACTAAGCCAGGATGGTGGAATTGGTAGACACAAGGGACTTAAAATCCCTCGACAGCTAATACCGTCGTGCCGGTTCGATTCCGGTTCCTGGCACTGAAAGCTTTCTGCTTCGTTTGAAGCGGAAAGCTTTTTTATTTTACTCCGTAAAGCATTCCCGTACCCCCGAACATCCAGGGTGTGCTGATGAATGTGGGGATGAATCCGCAGACTTTTTCTACATGATGCATGTAATGAACTTCTGTAATGCCAGATGCCTTTAGGTCTTCAACAAATGCATTCATGTCGCCAAAGTAACGGGA
>JAFVDR010000287.1 GCA_017476165.1 Treponema sp.
AAAGACTTCTGTTTTTAGAGGTTGCCCAAGGACTTGTATTAATGAATAAGAAGCATATTGTTTTGACAGGCATGGCAGCCGTTTTTGCGGCAGCCATGCTCATGCTTGCTTCGTGCAGCCAAAAGGATGCATGGAACACAGATTTTGACACAGCAAAAAACATTGCCGAAAAAAAGAACAAAAACATCTTCCTTCTGTTCAGCGGCGAAGACTGGGATGAGCATTCCGCTGCCCTTAAGGCTTCCGTTTTGAACACAAAGGAATTTAAAAAACAGATTGCACCAAGCTATGTGCTTGCCGTTGTAGAGCTTTCACAGTCTGAATATGCAAGGACAGTGGTAGACAACTCTGCAACTGAAGAACAGAAAAAAGAAGCTGAACGCCTTACCTCAGAATATGCAAAAAAAGAAGCTCTGTTGCAGCAGTACTACGTGGAATCGTTTCCCGCAATGTACATTCTTTCGCCAGAAGGATATGTGCTTGCAACCGTTCCCTATTCCGAAACGCTGACTTCCGTGCAGGACTTGTCGGCACAGCTGGAAAGCCAGCAGGAAATCATTTCCACCGTGTCCGATGCCATTGCCACGGCAAAAAAGGCAAGCGGCACAGATAAAGCCGTTGCCCTTGACGCACTGTACGAGTTGACGCAGGAAAACTTCCGCCCCATTCTGACCGATGTCGTTTCAGAAATTCCTGCGCTGGATCCGGAAAATGTAACCGGTCTTGTTGGAAAATATGAGCTGATAAATGGATATGCCGCAGCCATTGAAAAACTCATGAAGGATAACGATATTGACGGTGCTGTACGCGTATTTACAGGCCTGTGCGATTCATCAAACATTTCAAACGCCCAAAAGCAAGAAGCCTTGTACACTGCGGCATTCATGCTGGCAAGAACTGGCAGTCAGGATTACGATACCATGACATCGCTTCTGGAACAGGCCATTGCGTTTGAACCTGAAAACGACATCGTAAAGGAAATTGAAACAACGATACAGGCCATTCAGGACATGAAGAAAAAGATTCTTGAAATGCAGGCCGGAACGGAAGCCCCTGCTGGAAATTCCTAGAACTTGTATCCAATGCAAAGAACCATCCTGCTTTGTGTGACAGCAGTCCTCGTACTGCTGTCCATGACATTTTCAGGCACAGAAAGTGCATTTCTTTCCATCAACAAGCTCCGCATCCGTTCACTGCACAACAAGCAAAACAAAAAGGCAATGCGGGTGTGGAAGCTTTTGAATGACAGGGAACGGCTCATCAATACGCTTCTTGTTGCGAATGAAATCGTGAACATCGCAATTTCTTCTATAATTGCTTACCTTGTGCTGCAACTGTTCGGCAACGCAGGCGTCGGCATTGCGACATTCATATCCACCATGCTGCTGCTGGTCTTTGGAGAGATCACTCCAAAAACAATTGCAACCCATCATCCAGAGCCGATAGCTTTTTTCATCAGCCCCTTCATACAGTGTCTGGAAGTCATCCTTTTTCCGCTGGTCGCACTCTTTACATTCATCTCCAGAGCAATCCTTAAACTGTGCAGGGTCAACACGCAAAAACAGAACGTATCCTTTACTGAAGAAGAAATAAAGACATTCATTGATGTCGGAAGCGAACAGGGCATCTTAGAAAAAAACGAAAAGCTCATGATGCACCGTGTCTTTAAGTTTTCAGACCTTGAGGCAAAAGACATCATGATTCCGCGCAAAAAAATAAAGGCAATCCATATCTCCGCTGATTACAACGCAATCATTGAACTGTCGCAGCGGTTCTACCTTTCCCGATTCCCCGTGTACAACAGGGACATTGATGACATAGTAGGCATTTTGTACATAAAGGATTTGCTGCATTACAAAAGCTGCCAGCACCTTTTTTCCGTTGCAAAAGTCATGCGGCCGCCCCTTTTCATCCTGGAAACAAAAAAAATGTCAAGCATCCAGCAGATGCTGCAGGAAAACCATCAGAGCATGGCTGTCGTCATTGATGAATATTCCGGCACCTATGGTGTTTTGACCAGCGAAGACATTGCCAGAGAGATTTTCGGTCCAATCACAGATGAATACAAACCCTATGCACGCCGCGTAGAAGTCCAGATAAAAAATCCGAACAATACCGACATTGACGGCTTTGCACGCCTCATAGACATCAACGAGCAGCTGGGAACAAACATGCAGAGCAGACATTCAGAAACCATCGGGGGATTTATCTTTGAAACGCTCGGGCACATTCCCTATGAAGGAGAGTCAATCGTGCATTCAGGCTTTAAGTTCACCGTCAAGGAACTGGAAGACAAACGCATTGCCAAGGTTCACATTGCCAAAATAAAAACCGTGCAGAATGAAGGAGCCTCGTCATGATTGTCATTGCCGAAATCATCCTCATATTCTTTATTGCATTCTTTGCAGCCTCAGAAACGGCATACACCGCCCTGTCTCGCATCACCGTGCGGCAGATGCTCAAGGACAACGAAAGGAACGCTGCAAAAGTATCAAAGCTCAAAACGAACCTCGACCGCCTTATATCGACCGTACTCATCGGAACAAACCTTGTTACGACATTTGCCTCTTCAATAGCCACGGCATACGCAGTGCAGGTGTTTGGACCTTCGGCAGTGTCGCTCACATCAGCCGCAATGACCATTCTCATCGTGATTTTCGGAGAAATCATCCCCAAAACCTATGCAGGACTAAAGTCCAAGCACGTGTCCCAGTCCTCGGCTGTTCCCATACTGATTTTGCAAAAACTGTTTTTTCCTGTCGTGTGGATATTCGACAGGCTTTCGGACTGCATAGAGTTTGTCGAAAAGCACGTGCTAAAGTCAAAGACCCCGTTGATAACCGAAGAAGAGCTGAAGACGCTCATTGCCATTGGCGAAAACGAAGGCACGCTAGAAGAAGGTGAAAAAAAGCTTTTGGACAGGCTGTTTGAATTTTCGGACATCCACGTAAAGGACATCATGAAGCACCGTTCCCTCGTAAAGTATGTAAATGTGCATGACGACATAGATTCCGTCATTACGATGTTCAATTCTGGATATTCGAGGCTGCCCGTATACGAAGACTCTCCGGACAATATCGTCGGCGTGCTCCATTACAAGTCTGTCCTGTTTGCAAATGCAGCAATTACGCAGAGCAAGGATTTCGTAAAGATTTGCATGAGGCAGCCCATGTTCGTTCCTGAATCCATTTCGGCAGTGGAACTGCTACAGACGTTCAAGCACCGCAAAGACAATTTTGCCGTTGCCATAAACGAATACGGAAGCATGGCGGGCATTGTTACGATGGACGACATCCTGAAAGAAGTGTTCGGACACATTACGGATGAATACGGCATGACAGACATCGCCCCTGAACAAAGGATTTCAGTAGTCAACACAAAAGAGTTCTTGATACCGGGGGACATGAAGCTTGACGATTTCAACGACATCATGAAGATGAATCTGGACAGCGACAGCTTTGACACCATAGGCGGATGGCTTTTGGAAAAGTTCGGGGAACTGCCATCCACCGGGGCAGCATTCAAGGACAGCGATGCAGTCTACATCGTCGAAGACCAAAGTGCCCGCCGCATCCAGCTTATACGACTTAAACTGTCATAGTGGGAGTAAAAAAGACAGGAGCTTTGGCCAACGGGCTACGACTTCTTTGCCGCTTCTACAATGAATTCTGCACTCTTTTCAATGCCAAACAGGGAACTGTTTATGAGCAGGTCATAGTGGCTCCGTTTGCCCCACGTCTGCTCTGTAAACGTATTGTAGTGATTGGCTCGGCGTTTGTCGATGAGCTTTACGTCTTTTTCGGCAGTGGCAGGATCAAGCCCTTTCTGCTCTATGGCACGCCGCACCTTGTCTTGAATCGGTGCATAAATGAATATGTTCAAAAGCTCCTTTGAATCAATGTCGGGGCACTGGGTAAGGATGTAATCGGCACAGCGTCCGACAATGACGCACGGTCCCTGCTTTGCAAGATTGATGATGACTTTTCGCTGTGCATTGAACACCTGGTCTGCCAGCGGCGTATTCATTCCTCCCTGCGGATTTGTCGTTACGCCTGATCCAGTGCCCGGAGCCGCATAGCTTGCACCAAGGAGCAATGTATACAAAAGCCCCGAGGAAAGGTTCTGTTCTGTCTTTCGGATAAAATCGGCAGAAAGCCCCGAATCTTTTGCAGACATGTCAATGATTTCCTTGTCGTAGAATGGCACCTGCAGCAGTTCCGACACCTTTTTGCCAATGGAATGTCCTCCCGAACCGTATTCCCTGCTAATAGTAATAATCTTTTTCATGCAAACCTCCATGTTTTTTAAAAGACGTTTATTTTTAAGCTTGCGGTCACGTTGAAAGCCTTGATGTCAGTGCCGCCTTTTTCATTCACAATCCATGCATAGCTTTTGTTGTTCGTTGTGATGTATGAATATCCCAGGTTCATGATGCTGTACACGCCGCCAACAGAAAGCCCTGCTGCAAGAATGTCGTTGAATGTGTAATAGGCTGATATGCGCCCCTTGAATATTCTAAAATAGGAATCGATTTCATCCTTAAACTTGATGGAACGCAAGATGTGATTGTCAATGGCAACGATGTATGAATAGGGGGCAACTGAAAGGGAAAAATCAAATGCAAGGCGTTCCGTGGGAACGAGCATGAACTGGCATCCCAACAATGTATACAAGGAGTGCAGATTGTATTCTATGACCGTCTCGGAATCGGACACATAAAAATGCTTTGCACTCGCATCATTCCAGCTAACATCACTGCTTAAATTGGTTGTCTGAGTATCGCCGTACCAGCACTCTGCACCGTTTGCCTTGAACACCGTGTTGTAGAATCCTACACCTGCAAAAGGCATGATTCTGAATGTTTTTTCTGGAAAAATAATAAAGCCGAGAGTTCCGTTTACATCTATATGGGAATGCAGTGAGTTGTCGCTTTCTGAAAAGTTTGTCTTTAGTCCAAGATTGTTCCTGTCCATCCAGTCGGAATCGTACATCTTGCCGCACGATGCAGGCAGGGCTGTCGTGACTGCTGCTCCCACATATAAATGCTTATAACTTGCATTCATCTGCAATCCGTACAGCCACACGGGTTTTTCTTCCCATTCCAAATAGCTGATCCGTTCAAAATCGGATGCAGAATCATCTCTTGCGTACAAGTACTCACCGATTTTTCCGTATTGATACGAAAAGAATGGCTCAAAGGAGAGATGAGCCTTTGATGAATCAAATGCAAAAAGAAACGCTGGAAGTGCAAGAAAAAGCAACGTTGCATACCATTTTTTTAATGCGGTCATGTTAGGCTTCATTGGCATCGGCATCCTTTGGTGCGAGAGGGTCTACCTTGAACAGTTTTGCAAGCTGCTTGCGGACAGCTTCCATATCCCGCGGATAGGGAGCTGTAAAAGTCATCCGCTCCGATGTCCGCGGATGATTTATTGCAAGGGAATATGCATGAAGGGCAAGGCGGGACAAAAGAGGATTTTCTTCGTCTACGTCTCCATTCCACTTTCGTTTTATGTCGCTCAGGCGGACAGGCTTCTGGTTGCCTGAATACAGCGGGTCGCAGACTATGGAAAAGCCTATTTCTTTCAAGTGTGCGCGAATTTGATGCGTCCTGCCTGTGTGAGGTCGTGCTTCAATCCAGCTGTACGGTCCGCAGCTGCCGATGCAATGAAAATCGGTAATGGAGATTTTGCCAGACCGCTTGTTGACAATGGTTCTGTGCCGGACATCTCCATCGGGCAGCAGCTTGACATCGACATGAAGGTCTTTCCAAAGCGGATGTCCATGCACCAGACAATGATAGATTTTGGACACTTCGCGGTTTTCAAACTGCATGGAAAGCGATCGGTGGGCTTCTTCGGTACGGGCATAAATGACAACACCGCTTGTGTCCTTGTCAATGCGGTGCACGGCAAAGATTCTGCCGAATTCCTTTTCGACACTCAGGTCGAGCCGCGGTGCGTCTGCATCATAGCGATCGGCGGCAATCAGCACACCAGAGCGTTTATTAACTACAACAATGTCATCGTCGGCAAAAATTACCGTATAATCTGGTACAGTCTTCATATAGTCTTATTATACAAGAATAATGGAAAATAACAAGGATGTTGGCAGTCGGAAACGAAACCTGTTTGTAGATTAAACTTGATGCCGAACGGCTTGTATTTTTCCGCCAGAAAAAAAAATTTATCTGGCAGAAAAAAAAATTTATCTGCCAGAAAAAAAAATTTTTCTGGCGGAAAAAAAATTTTTTCTGGCGGAAAAATCCTTTTTGATTCCTGCTTGTTTTTTTTCTTCTATTATATAGTGCTAAAACAGATACTTCCATGACACTGGAACGTTGGCGGCGTAGGAGCCTTCTCCGTCAAGCCAGTACTGCAAGTTTGCCTTTACAGTAAACGTGTTGCGCCCAGTTACGTAGACAATGCACGGCTGCAGCTGCACCATCGGCGAGGCAACCTCAGCCTTACGCTGTGTGCTGTGGCGTGCTCCAGAACCCTTTTTCGTGTAAAAGTAATACGTTCCGCCCTTGTACATTATGGTGTCTTCCTGTTCCTGCTCGCGATAGCGTGTGTAGCCAATGCCGCCCTTAGTCTTGTTGCCAAAGTCCAGAGCAACGCCAGTAGCGAGCGCTATGTTGAACTTACCAGGCAAAAGGTCGTAGCCCAGCTTTGCACCTGCGTACAGGTCATAGATTGACTGCGTCTTTACAAGATTGAACAGGCTTTCAAAGGCGGCGGTAAAGTCGCCGAAAGCGGCAGTCGCCATAAGGTTTGCCCTGTGGTGACC
Organism: Treponema sp.; assembly: GCA_017476165.1. Classification (GTDB taxonomy): domain Bacteria; phylum Spirochaetota; class Spirochaetia; order Treponematales; family Treponemataceae; genus Treponema_D. The sequence continues at coordinate 6,790 of JAFVDR010000287.1, forward strand.
CGTAATGAACACCCTCTCGCATCCTGTGCCGTCAAAGTCTAAAAAGCTTACGCGCGTAGCCTCGCCGTTGTACGTGTAGCCAGCACCCACATTTACAAATGAAACCTGTGCGTCTGCATAAAAACCGTAAGAGCGGAGCGTGCGGTTAAGGATATTGTGAACGGACGCGCCCACAGTAATCATGTCCAGCACCCTTGCCGCCGCACTAAAGTTTACGCAGAACCTGTAGTCGCTTTTCTTGTCTGGCGTAATCCACGTAATCTTGCCAGTACCAGCCGTGTCCTCGTACTCCGCGTTGAGCAGATTAGGAATGCTCATGAAGCTGAATTCCATAGGGATTTCAAGACCCAAGCGCAGCCAGTCGGGTAGGCTTGAAAAGAATGCCGAAGCCGTCGCCCTGCATCTCAGATGCAGAAAGCCACTGGTCAACGATGGGCAGCTGACCGCCTGCAATTCTTACGCTGTGGTGCAGGTTAAAGTCTACTATGTCAAACGGAGTAAAGCGCACGTACCAGTTAAGGTCAGTCCATGCAAAGGAAAGGTCGTCATTGTTGAGTGCGTGGGCTGGCTTTTGCCAGCCTGCATCGTAGACATACCAGTGGTGACCTGAGTCCTTTAGGGAAAATTCCGGCACAAGCTCCATGCCGAACCTTTCGCTTTCGTAGCGGACACCCACCTTTTCGCGGATGCCTGCAAACTCCGAGTTGTAGTTTTGCCTTATTACATAGTTAAGGCTGTCGTTGTTGTAGGTGCGTCCGAGCACTTCAAGAGTGTCGGTGGAAACCTCGTTCCAGAATGTGAAGCCCTGCGGAAGCTCGTAGTCCTGCGTAGCCTGTGCAGTAGCCTGCAGCACAGGAAGCAAAGCCAGACTTAAAGAGAATGTAACACTGATGATTAATGATTTTGTTTTCATTTACTTATACTTCTCCTGTATATGTCTTATGGGTTTGTTTTAAGTGTAAAGTAGCCCGGATTACCGTTTGCAGGGTCGTCTATGCGGGCGTATTCCTTATCTGTATGACTTGAGCTGAATTCCGTCTGCGGTGAGCCGCCGCCTTTGAGAGATGTACAGTTCTTGAATAAGTTTGTACCATTATAAACATACGTTATACCCGTAGTCACAAATGATGGGGATGCATATATTGTCTCAAGGTTACTACAGCCACTAAACATAGCACCCATTCTAGTGACACTGGATGTGTTCCAGCTACTTAGGTCAAGGCTCGGCAGACTGCTACAGTTTTCGAACATACAGGTCATATTGGTGACACTGCCTGTGCTCCAGCTGCTTACGTCAAGGCTTTGCAGACTGCTGCAGTCTTTGAACATATATATCATTGTAGTGACATTACCTGTATTCCAGTTGCTTGCGTCAAGGCTTTGCAGACCGCTACAACCTTTGAACATTTCTTCCATCGTGGTGACACTGCCTGTGTTCCAGTTACTTGGGTTACCAATACTGGTCAGACCACTACAACCACTGAACATTTGTTTCATCGTGGTAACATTGGAAGTATCAAAGTTGCTTACATCAAGGTTTGACAGACCACTGCAGCCATCGAACATTAGTCCCATATCGGTGACTTTGGACGTATCAAAGTGGCTTACGTCAAGATTTGACAGACCACTGCAGCCATCGAACATTAGTCCCATATCGGTGACCTTGGACGTATCAAAGTTGCTTACGTCAAGGCTTGTCATTTTACAGCCAGAGAACATCCAATTCATATTGGTGACATTGCTCGTGTCAAAGTGGCTCACGTCAAGACTTGTAAGGTTTTTGCAGAACAAAAACATCTGTCCCATATTGGTGACCTTAGATGTATCAAAGTTGCTCACGTCAAGGTTTGTCAATTTTTCACAGTCCCTGAACATACCACCCATCGTGGTGACCTTAGATGTATCAAAGTTGCTCACGTCAAGGCTTGTCAAATTGCTACAGCCACTGAACATACCACCCATCGTGGTGACCTTAGATGTATCAAAGTTGCTCACGTCAAGGCTTGTCAAATTGCTACAGCCACTGAACATACTAGCCATATTGGTGACATTGGAAGTGTCCCAGTTACTCGTGTTAAGATTTGACAGTTTTTCACAACCGTTGAACAGTTCACGCATCGATGAAATCTTAGACGTATTCCAGTTACTCGTGTCGCCAATACTGGTCAGTGCCTGACATCCACTGAACATCCAAGACATATTGGTGACATTTGACGTATCCCAGTTACTTGTGTCAATACTGGTTAAATCGTAGCAAGACTCAAACATCTCGCCCATATTGGTGACCTTAGATGTGTCAAAGTTGCTTACGTCAAGGTTTGTAATGCTACTCCTCCAGAACATCTCATTCATATCGGTAACATTGCTCGTATCCCAGCCGCTCAAATCAAGACTCGTAACTCCGCATTGTCTGAACATCCATTGCATATCGGTAACATTACTCGTGTCAAAACCGCTAACATCTATGTTTTTTAGTCGAAAACAATCCAGGAACATATCACTTGAATCAGCATTCAGCGGTATTTTCGTATTGCTGTCGGTGTAGCCCTGTGCATAGTATTTAATTGTGTCCCCGTCAAGCCATGCCTTTACCTTTGTAGGAGAACTTGCCAGCGACAATGTTTGTGTTGTAACTCCATCAGCAGGCGGTGTAGCAGAAGCTACAAAGCTCTTGTTTGAACCATCGTGTGCACCAAGATGATTTATTAGAATAGTGTTTATCGCTGGACCCGTTTTCATATTCACGCCGAGTGCAGGTGACGGTGTGGGTGCAGGGGTCGGAGTAGGTGCAGGCGTACTGCTGCCGCCAGTTCCTCCTGTTCCTGTACTGCCTGTACTGGAAGTTTCGCCTGAGCTGCCACCGTTAATGCCAAAGTAGTGGTCGCCTCCATTGTCTGTAAGGTAGTCATCTCCGCCGCTGACTTCGCTTGCACAGGAAGCAAGCCCTGCAAGTAGTGCACCTGCACACAGCAGGGCAAGGAGACATGACATTAATCTTTTGAATCTACTTTTCATCTTTATGTTCCTTTTTGTTTTTATATGAATCAAGGCATTTATGTAAAGCCTTTCTCATTTCCTTTGTTCCGTCAAACAGGCTTGTCATTGCTTTCAGCAGTTCTTCTTCGTCAGAGGCATCTTCTATGTTTTTGGCTCTTTGGGGCTGTTTTTCATAGCTAAGCCGAGTATACGTATTTGTTTTTCTAGTTCTTGTTTTAAATCCCTTGCTCTTTAAAAGATCAAGAAATTCATTCCGCTGTGTTTCATTTTCAAAAGGGCCTATTTCCACTTTAAGAGAAATATTTCCCTCGTAGCTGTCGGAATCGGAGTTCTTCCACTCAAAAAAGTATCCGCAAATGTTTCCTTCCCTCCAGTCATCTGAAAGACCTCCTTCCGTCTGCCGCAGCTCTCCGTCCGTAAACGGAAAGAATTTGCTCCGTGAATGTTTTAATTCAATCAGCTGTTCATGACCTTTGCCCTTGTTGTAGTTTTCAATAAAAAGCCTTCCTGCTATAGCAATGTCGCTTTCTGCATTCTGGTTTATATACTCAATGACTTTCTTGTACTTTCTGTATATTCCTCTGGCAAGTTCCTGATTTTCCGTATCCATGCCTGTAAGTTCCTCCAGTGCCGCAAGGTAGTATTCCAAGAACGAAAGGGCTGCACGTTCTGCCTTGCAGCTTCGCTCTTTCTTTACGAGTTTTCTTACTATTTCCAAGATTTGCTTATGTGTCAGATGGCAGTAGTCTGGTTCTGAAGGTTCGTCCTCTTCGTCCAGCGTCAAATAAACAGGAATGATGGTAGAATTTGGATTTTGCTTTTTGGCATGTTCCAGATAGTCTTTGAGCTGGTCTTTGCGCTGCCGTGAATAAATTTTATTTTCAATGAGGATAACAAAGGAGTTGTCTTTGTTCATGTTGTTTTCTGCTGCTAACGTGCATTTGACCAAAAGGTCTACACGCCTTTTTTCTTTTGATTCGGCTTCCCTGCGTACCGTAACGTAAGGTTTGGCAGTACTGGAGTGCAGTTTTGTTAGAAATGAGGTAACACTGTCCTGACTTTCTGCAAGTGCCAGCACGAACTGTTCCAGAAAGCTAAAGCCCAGGCCGTGAGATTCTTCTGGGTTCAGTAGCCACGCAAGCATGTTTGAATGTCTTATTTCGTGATTTTTAAGCTTAAGGACATCAAAAGGTGTGAATTTTGTAAGATGCGAGTCAAGTAAAAGAAAGTCTTTGTCCGCAACAAGCTGGAACAGCTGTTTTTCGTCAGTCATGCAAGCCTCCCAGTGCTTTTGGGCAGCTTACCAACTTGCACGAGTATGTTTTTCTTATGCGGTATAAAGTGCGAGCGACAGTGGTACTGGTGCCAAATATCGTCGAGTTTGCGCCAGCAAACTCGGTAAGGTCGCGAAGCGACCGACAGCCAGTAGCCAGTAGCCAGTAGCCAGTAGCCAGTAGCCAGTAGCCAGTAGCCAGTAGC
>JAFVDR010000288.1 GCA_017476165.1 Treponema sp.
CAGCGTGAAATGGCACTGATAAAGGTAAAGGCAGACGGGCCTAACCGTGCTGTCATTATAGAAACGTGCAATATATTCCGTGCCCACATTGTTGATGTCGCAGAAAATTCTTTGATTGTAGAAGCAACAGGAAGCGAAGACAAGATTTCTTCGCTTATACGCCTGCTTGAACCATACGGCATACTGGAACTGTTGAAATCCGGACTGACCGCAATGGATCGTGGTTCAAAGATTATGAAATAGTTTGGAATTTCATTGCAACTTAAACCATTTGTCATTAAAAATCTGCCAGCTGTTGCATTCTACGAGAGCTTGAGCCTTCCTGAATATGCGCAGCTTGAGGGGAAACGCGTCTGCATCGATTTCAGGCGCGTTTTTTATTTTGTCGTATAGTGTTTCACGAGACACGATTTTTGACAGTGTTGCAATAATGATTTTCATCTTGCGTTGTGTCCCGTCAGCATATTCCAGGACAAAGGGAAAATACACCTGCATGCCATCCGTTTCTGGAAACAAGACTCTGCAGCTACAGGGATTTTTGTTCTCTGTAGACTCCTTTTCTTTGTCAAAGGCAAAAAGGGGATACTGAGGGATAAGGAACGATTCTGGCAGAGTTTCCTTGTTGCATGCCCTGATGATGCTCCGCTGCATCTTGGAAAGTGCAAGGAGCATGTCTTTATGCGGAATATAAGCGGTCATTGATGTAGTGTAGAATAAATCTACAAAAAAGTGTAGTATGCTAGCATGGGTCGTACACTGATTAAGGCATCATTTCTTATTTTTCTGTTTGTGGCTGCAGGCTTTATTGCCTATGCAACATTCATTTCCATGTCACTATCCAGTACTGTATTGGGCATGAACGGTGAAAACTTTATTGCACTGAATGCTCAATCGGCAAGAGCCAGAGTCACTCATCCTGCCAAAAACTCTTCACTCTATTATCAGTTTACAACAAATCAGCGTACGCATATCATGAACAGGATTCAAAAGAATGGCGGAGCCGCAATTCAGGCCACGATAAAGATTCTTGGGCGACATGCAAACCTGAAGGGAGAAAAGCCGTTTGAATTCGGTTTTCTGTATAATAAAGACGGTGACATCGTCTTGGGAACTAATGTTGTCAAAGGTGACTTTGCCCAGCTGGTTTCAAATGGACAGGATGCCGTTTCCCTTTCGATGTGCATTTCTGATGCAGCATCCGTTCCTTCGGGTTTTTTTGTGCATGGACTTTTGCCCTACGAACTGGCAGAAATACGCCTCGTTGACATGAAAATCGGCTGGGACAAAAGTTCTTCCATCGCATTGTATGCATTTGGCATTCATGGGGGTGATGTTACTGCTGTAACGGGAGAATCGTTTGATGCTGCCGAAGGGGCTGCCCTTTTTTCACCTGTGGACAAGAATCAGCCGCTTCCAAAGATTATTGTTGGATTAAAACCTGTTCAGTCAATCGGCACTGTGGAAAAACAGAAAACGCTTACCTTTTACTATGGAAACGAAGAACTGTCTGTCAGGCGTTCCTATTCCCAAACGTCGGTTACATTGCAGCTTGCCGGACTTGAATCGGATTATGATGTCCTTAAATGTGCCGATCCATCTGAAATTGTTTCTGTCATGCTTGTGGAAAATGAAACAAAACTGAATGCAGACAAAGTTGGACGGGTCTACTATCCGTTGGTGACCGATTTAGGGCTTATTGTCCATTGGCCGCAGCACAAGTGGCGTACTCCCGACTATGAGCTGTTTGAGTGGGAAGAAATTCCTCATGTGCTGTTCTTTGATTTTGCAGATTACGACATTCAGAGTGCTTTTCTTACGCGCCTTGCCTATTTTGTCGAAAAAGCCGGTTACAAGGGAAAGCTCGTGAGCGATAATTTTGTTGCCACCCATCATGGCTACAATGCCCATGACTACAAGGCAAAGGATTTGGCAGCGTTTTTTACAACGGCTTCGCTGCAAAATTTTCATCTGAATGCACGGGAAATTCTGTTGCGTGACATCCTCATAAAAAACAATGTCATCATTGAAGAAAAAGACGGTACGTATGCAGAGGGAATTGGTGCCGTCATTTCATTTTCCCGACAGTCCACGGACAATTTGCGCTGGCAGTTCCTTGCCCATGAAAGCTGGCATGGCATTTTCTTTACAAACGAAGCATTCCGTCATAAAGTGTCGCTGCTGTACAACTCATTTGACGATACAAGCCTTGAATTCATAAAGACATTCTGGGAAACGCAGAATGGTCTGAACTATGACCGCGAAGACGACTATTTGATGCGCAATGAATTCATGGCCTACATCATGCAGCAGCGGTATTCCGCCATTGGAGACTATTTCGTGTCCCTTGCAAACCGATGGTCTGTAAAACAGAATGAGCCTGAACTTGCGGCATACGTAAGGAACACGAATGCCGTACATTTTGTTCAGGCAGGAAAAGAATTGAATGAATATGCCTTTAATAATTTCGGTTTTGCAGCTGGTCGCGTGCATTTAATCTATCGTTCAAGTCGAGATTGAACACTTTTTCTGCACCAACCGTTGTCGGTGGTCCGTGACCAGGCATGATGACTGTTCCGTCTGTCTGCGAAAAGATTTTTTCTCTAATTTTGCTTATGAGCATTTTTTTGGAATACTTGCTCGATGTTTCCCCTATGATGCCAGATGTTATGGCATCACCAGTAAACAGAACGTTTCCAATCTTAAAGACCAAACTGTCGGCTGTGTGGCCTGGAACAGCCATGTATTCAACTTTGAGTCCGGCGGGCATTATTATGCCGTCTCCCTTCAGTACGCAGGCGTTAGACGAACACAGTTCATAGTCTGCTGCATAGATGATGGGGGAGTATATTTTGTTCAGCGTTGAAAGTCCTTTTACATGGCTGGTATGATTGTGCGTTATCAGGACTGCCGTCAAATCATAGCCGCCTTCTTCTATCTGCTTGAGCATTTGCGTCGTAATCTTTGCAGGGTCAATAAGGATGGCTTCCATGATATTGGGATCATCATTTACAATGAGGTAGCTGTTCGTAAATTCTTCGATGGTAAGGTGAAAGTAGATTTTCATAACTCTTTCTGATCCTCATCCTCATAGTCAAACTGTTCTTCAAAGTCTCCCATAAGCCCTCCGCGCGTACGGTCAATGAGGGCTTCCTTTGTGTTTGACATCTTGAACGACATTCCGTCGCGGCTCGATTCATAGAAAACCGTTTTTTTCAGGTTGCAGTTTTTCATGGATGCGTTCATGAGGATTGATTTTATGAAGCGCGTATTGTACAGGTCACTGTCATCGAAACTGCACTGATATGCCGTAATGCCGTTGAAATTGTTGTGAATCAAATCGCTTCCTGTAAAAATGACATGACCGAACCTGCATCCTGCATACGAAGAAAACTGTATGTTGCTGTTGTTAAAGTAACAGTCCGTAAACGTTGCAAAATCATGGATGCACATCCGTATGACGACATTTTCTGCATGGATGTTTGAAAACAGTGCGTTTTGAAAATTGCATCCGATGAATTTCTTGCCTGAAATGTCAATGCCGTCTGCAATTGCTCCCTGTATGTTCAGCCCGATAATCTTGTCATGAGTCTTGACATAGTCAATCGTCTGCTGCTTTACGGCAAGGGGGTCCGGATGATGTTCCAGACAATAGCTTGGCTCTTCTGTTATGTTGCCGTTTTCATCGAATGTTGATACGGCAATTTTTTTGCATCCTGGATGCAGGCAGGGATTGAATGTGTACATACTGATACTTTACGCTATTGAAAACATTTAGTCAAATGGCTAGAATGTTTTTCATGTGTTGGAAATGTGGCTCTGATATACCTGTAACTGTATCTGTTCAAAGGAATTCTGAATGCCCTGTCTGTCATGCAGACTTGCATTCTTGCAAAAACTGCTCGTTCTATTCGCCCGGAAGCCATTATGACTGCCACGAAACGGTTGATGAACTGGTAAAAGACAAGGAGCGGGCAAACTTTTGCGACAGCTTCAAAGTCAGATCTCATTTTTCAGCAAAAACGAATGCCGCATCAAGTGCATCTGAGGCTGCTAAAAAAAAGCTTGATGCATTGTTTAGTATATGAAAGATTCAATTGATTTTGCTTTTTTAGACAGTGGTACGGGTGGCATA
>JAFVDR010000289.1 GCA_017476165.1 Treponema sp.
AAAGTCGTTGTTTGTTGCCTTTAAGGCATCTTGCAATTCAGGAACATCTCCAATCTTCGTTACCTGAGCACCAAATGCTTTCATGACTTGCAACCTTTCCCTACTCACACCTTCCTGCAAGTAAATCTGAACTTTATATCCCTTCATGGCTCCAATTGCACTCACTGCAATGCCTGTATTTCCACTGGTATATTCAATGAGTGTTGTTTTTCCAGGTTTTATCTTGCCAGCTTTTTCTGCATCATCAATGATTCTAAGGGCAATTCTATCCTTAATGCTTCCAATTGGATTAAAGTACTCTATTTTCGCAAGAAGATGTGCCTTAAGCCCCAGATTTTTTTCATATCCATAAAGACGAACAAGAGGGGTATGTCCCACAAGCTCTGTAAGTGAATCATGAATTTTCTTTGCCATATTATACCTCCAAATTTAAGACATCATCACATTGCTCAAGACTGTCTTCATCATGCGATACGAGAATTATTGTTTTCCCCATAGATGAAAGCTGCTTGAAAATGCCAATGATTTGTTTTGTCTGAATTCTACTGACTGCCTCTGTCGGTTCATCAGCAACAAGTATTTTCGGATCATTGATAAGTGCACGTGCAATCAGTCCTCTTCTGATTTCACCGCCTGAAAGCACCGATGGACTCATTTCGGAAAGAGCATCTATTCCAAAATCTGAAAGAAGTTTTTTCGTTCTGCCAATAGCTTCATTCTTATAAATTGCTTTATTCTTTAAAAGAATAGCAGGAAGCATTACATTTTCCAAAACAGTAAGGTTTTGAAGAAAACTTTGCTCCTGTGAAACGAAGCCTATGCTTTTATTTCTAAAACAACAGATTTCATCATCAGAAAGTGAAAAAACATCTGTTTTGTTTATGATTATTTTTCCAGAATCAGGTTTTTGAAGTCCTGCAATTATGGAAACGAGAGTACTTTTTCCAACACCGGACTCTCCCTTTATTCCAAAAAAAACTCCATCACGAATTTCTAGTGATATGTCATCCAAAACTTTTTTTATTCCACAAGGAGTCATAAATGATTTTGACACATGCTCAATTTCTATCATTTCACGTCTCCATACGGTTCTACACGAGAAAGCCTTACCGCACTGTTCATAGAAGCAAAAATACAGGCAGCAGTACACAAAACAAAGACAAAAACTGCCAGCAGAAGTGTGATTTCAATGCTGCACATTGCAAACGGAAGTGCTATTTTTTCAGAAATCACTGCATTAAAAGGAATGACAATGAGAGATGCTGTTGCAATACCAGCAGCAGAACCAATTCCTCCAATATAGGAAGATTCCAAGAGCATGATTCTTCGAAGCATTTTTCTATTTGCTCCCAAAACTCGGAGAATTGAAAATTCTCTTCTCCGATCTTGTATTACAATTGAAAAAGCAATGGAAAGGGTAAGAATTACCATTACAAAAATAAGGCCAGCAATTACATGAATGAATATCAAGATGGATGAAATTCTTTCTGAAAAACGTTTAATGAAATCATTTCCAACAATTACCTGCACATCTGAAATTGCATTCTTTATTTTCAGAGCAACAGCATCTACAGAATAATCTTTTGAAACAGTAACAAGAACAGAACTTATTTTATTTTTCACTTCACCATCTGAAATGAATCCAAATCCTTTGCTCCGAGCATCATTAAATATGTTCTGGAGTGTTTCCAAATCACAAAAAATTGTATTATCCATTCCAGTACCGCTCCTTAAAAGTTTTCCAGAAACTTTGTGTACGCTGCCAAACAATTTTACGTTTCCCTGAGAAAGAACTACATTACTTCCACACAAAAAAACTTCTGAATCTAATACATTGCTTCCACGTTTTCTTTGCTTCCATGCTTGAACTACAAAATCACTATTTCTATCAAAACCAATGATTTGAATGGGAAAATCGCAACAGCTTTCTGAAAGACTTGTCAAATAAAACTGTCCACTAGCCTTTTCGATGCCAGCTATGTTTTGAATTACATCTAAGACAGAACGTTCCATATAAAAATAGTTCGGCTCACCATACAGCAACACGTTTTCCTCTCCTTTTTCATATCCATCTGGAACAACAAGCAAATCTGCTCCTAATCGAGAACGCAATCCTAAAATGCCAGACTTCAAGCTGAAAGCAACGATAAGAGAAGCATATAGCACAGCTGAGGATATGGCTACAAGAGCAGAAAGACAAACTGTCCTATACACTTTTCTTGAAAGGTTTGAGCGTGCCAGGAACGTTTCTACAGCTATTTTTTTTAACTGCTTTTCTTCCATATCATCACCATATCAATAACAACAGCAAAAAAAATGAGGATGCCAAGCACAACTAAAGTCGGTCGTGCAACAGAGTGACAGTGCATCATCGGCATGCCACATACACCTATGAGAACAGAGGGAACCAAAATAACACCACACACAATTACCATAATGCCTGCAGCAAGTCCCAATTGAAACATTTTATTTGCAGAAATTAATTTTAAAAGAGCCAAAAATGCGAGGGCAACTCCCAGAAAAAGCTCTATACGTGCAGTCCAGTGACATTTCATTAGTTTTTCACCAATTTCACATACTCGTGCAAAGGTAAACGGTGCAATTGCAACAAGTAATCCAAAAATAAAAATGATAACTGCAAAAACGATATTCTTTTTCATTCTAAGTTCCCCCTCACAGTCTTACATCCTAAAAATGAGTACGAATACCATTAATTTCCTTATAGGTCTTTGTAGTAGTATCATACGTATATCCATCAGGAACACCAGGTAATTCGACATACCCTTCTTCAATGAATTTTTCTATATCTGTGGTTGGCTTCAGGATTCCTGCTTCCTGAAGTTGCCGTGCAGCAGCATCGAATGTCTTTTTTCCCAAAGAACGGCTAGGAATAAAATTCAACTCTGCCAAAAGAGATGCATTAAA
>JAFVDR010000290.1 GCA_017476165.1 Treponema sp.
TACACAGAAAAACTTATTCCTTTATGAGACGGCTTCAAAACGACAAATCAAAGGTTCAGAATATATTCAAGCACAGAAACCTATCCTACATAACTAAGCAAGCTGCTTGATGTTTGCGGGTTTTAATTTCCGAAGTAATACTAAAGAAAGTGAACTAAAGGCGATGCTTCTTGATTTGCTAAAAAAGGAATAGACGGTTCAACGGCTGTTTCTACTTCAATTCAGCAGACTGCAAAAGGTGAAGATGGAAGCGTAAAGTTTACGACTGAAATTGGTACGACATTCACGCTCAAAAAAGAACTTCCGTATTCTGTTTTTTTTAAGAAAGCACAGAAAGAAACGAATATCCCGATAACACTTTTGCACGAAGTTTTCTGTGAGTATTTTAAAACCCATCCTCTTCCTGATAAGTTTTTCAGCAAGCAAACTTTGTGGCATTTGGTTGAAGGTTATCGAGACTGGTACATAAAGACGTTTACAGCGCGATACTCGTATGAAAAAGTTGATGTTCCTGTTTCTGACCCGCTTTGCGATGAAAATAACTCCGTAAAAGAGTATGTAGTCCGAAACGACATTGGTGTTTTAAATTGCAAAGAAGCGCCTCTTGAAAATTGTCTGTATGATTCATGCGCTTATGACTCTGATTTGGAAAGAGCAAATATAACTCACGAAATAAAATCAAATATTGCATCCGTTGAGGTGTATGGAAAAATTCCCCGTCGGACAGTGCGAATACCGACTTATGCCGACGGAACTTATAGCCCAGATTTCATGTATGTTATAAATCATAATTCCGGTAAAAAACAGCTTAATTTGGTTGTAGAAACAAAGGCCAAGACAAAAGACCATATTGACCCGGAAGAAAGACGAAAGTTTACCGCTGCCCATAAACTGTTTGACAACGCTAAAAGATGAAATTCCACATGTTTATTACCGGCCGCAGATTTCCAAACAGGATATGACAGAGATTATCGAAAGCGTAGTGAAGGGTGAAGGGTGAAAATATAAATAGAGATTTGTCAAACTTCATTGTTGAAAAACTACTAGAACTACATATCTCTCCGTCTTTTATGTCATATAAACCTTTCATCTCTTGTTTGTTTTATTCGCTAGACGGGTCTAATACCCCGACGCTTGCATCGGAGAGCTTCCTTCTGATTGTACCTAATCGCTTACCAAACTTTGTGACAATGTACAGTGCCACTCGCCAAGCAATAATTCCTTAAAGTCTTCAAAACATTTTGGACAGATCCAACGATATTCTGTTTCATCAGTATATCCTTCTTGAATTTCACCGCCTGCACCAAATTTTATCCCACAAAATTCACAATGATCATGTGCAGGATAAGGAATGTCATATTGTTTAAATGTAAATTCCATATCGTGCAAATATCGATCTTGTTTCATATATCTCCAATCATTTTTCATGTCTTTCATAAACTGTTTAATCTCCCGGAAACCATCTCCACCAATTACCTGAAGGATCTTTATAATCCCAATGAGGATCTATTCCCTCTGGATGATCCAAGTCGGGTCTTAATACTTCTCCTGTATCAGGATTATAATAACTGCCGTCTTTACTACCTGGTTGGCTACCAGGTTTTCCTCTCCAATCGTATCCGTCAGGAGCTTTTGTCGAATCATCACCAGGATATTCTCCTGAAGGCTCTGCAGTCTGTCCTTTATTACTTTTACTCTTTCCTTCTAGATGTCCTTTTGTTAGTGCTGGATTTTGTTTGTCTTTAGGTTTTTCATTAGATTTGCTTTTTTCAAAAGAAGTTAATGAATTCTGTCGGTTACTAATTGGATCATTAAATGTATTGTACAGTCCATGTTACAAAAGAATCTCGTAACGAAGCTTGCATTCGTATTAAGAAAAATAAAATCCAACTACCACCGATGACTATTGCACAAATGAACCAGATAAGAAAGTAACCGAATATCATTTCAAGTATTTCCATATTCGTTACTCCATATCCCTAAGGTCTTGTTTTAAGGCTTTTAATCTCTCGGAATTATACCATACTCCTGTTACAGTCCATTTCCAATCTGACTGATAACCGACAGCACCATCATCCATCATTTCCTTAATTCTTCCTTTTGCATAATTGTATTTTCCAATAAGACCTTCTTTTGTGCTTGAAGTTAATTCCGAACCAACAAGCCTACCTATAACTTGATCAAGTTCAATTTCATTCTTATGACTAAATACAAGTCCCACTGAAACAGCATCAAGTCCCATGGTTACAAAACCTAGAGCCTTTCCTTCTACTTTCAAGAAGTCTGTGATTTCGTTTGAATGCTTTAATAAGTATTCACTTTTTTCGTTTACTTTAAGTATTCTGATTTTATTACCCATTGTCAATAGAATTTATAAAAATAAGTTTTCCGTTCTTTCTTCCTATGACACAACGAATGCAACAGTTCCGCATCTCTGCGATGACAGATTGTTCTCCTTGCAGCCCCTTAAAAAATCGGTACTGAAAAAAAATTACATTGCAATGTTGAAAAAAAGGAGGTTATCCTATATCATAAAATTTATTCAGGACAATGACCGATTTTATAGACAACAATACCATAAAAGATGACAACGTATATACAGTCTCTCAACTCACAGGTTTAATAAAGACAATGCTGGAGGGAACATTTCCTTCCGTACAGCTGAAGGGTGAAATATCGAACTTCCGCCCGAATACAAGCGGGCACCTGTATTTTGTGCTCAAGGACAACGATGCACAAATAAGTGCCGTCATGTTCCGAGGAAGGGCTGCAGCCCTTTCATTCGTGCCAAAAGACGGCATGCTTGTACAGGTAACAGGAGCAATCAGCGTATACGCACTGCGCGGCAATTACCAGATCATCATCAATGCCATGTCCAAAGCAGGCACCGGCGACATTATGGAAATGATAGAAGAACGGAAAAAAAGGCTTGCCGCCGAAGGACTGTTCGATCAGGAACGAAAAAAAAAGATTCCTTTTCTGCCCAAAACAGTGGGAGTCATTACAAGCCCGACAGGTGCAGCATTACGAGACATTCTGCAAATATCAAAACGACGCAATGACAAAGTAAATGTCACAATTCTGCCTGCTCTGGTACAGGGAGAAGATGCCGCCCAAAGCATTACGAAAATGATAAAGATAGCAAACAAATATGACATGTGTGATGTCCTCATCGTTGGAAGAGGCGGAGGTTCTCTCGAAGACTTGCTTCCATTCAGCGATGAAACCGTAGTCCGCACAATAGCAGACTCAGACATACCTGTCATATCCGCTGTCGGACACGAAATTGACTGGGCTTTAAGCGATTTTGCAGCTGATGTCAGAGCACCCACACCTAGTGCAGCGGCAGAACTGGCAATTCCTCTAAAACAGGACATACAGGACACTCTTGCAGAAGTAAAGCGCAATCTGCATGACAACATGCAGTCTAGAATCAGCAACCTACGACTGATGCTGAAAACCTTTACTCCCGAAAACATGGAGCTCCAGTTCCGAAGCATAGAACAGCCATACCTCATGCGCTTTGATGCAGCAAAAAAACTTCTTGAACAGAACATGACCATGCTACTCAAAGAAAAACGCAGTACCATACAAACATTCAGGCAAGCTTTGGAAAACTGCAACCCCCAGAGCATATTCGACAGGGGCTACTCCATGGTCACGATTGCAGCAACGGGAGCAGTAATCCGCAATGCACAAGAAATTCCAATTGGAACAGCCATTTGCATAAAGCCATCCCAAGGCATGCTTACAGCTACCGTAACAGACACAAACAGTAACGGAAATTCATAAAGTAAAACTCGAAAAATCGCCGGAAACGAGTTTTCGTAGTTTCTTAAACACCTAAAAGAGAGGAACTCATGAAGAATTTTGAAGAAAATCTTGAAAGACTTGAACAGCTTACAGAAAACATAAAGAAAACTGACATTACGCTGGAAGATGCCCTCAAAGACTTTGAAGAAGGCATAAAATTGGCAAAGCTGATGGAAAAAGAGCTTGATGCCATTGAAGGAAAAGTACAGATACTTATGAGTTCCCCCGCGGACTTGCTTACAGAACAACCTCAGAAAAAGAGTTCAAAAGCAAAAGAAAGCAAGGCAGAAACAGGTCCTGTACTGGATTTGTTTAATGGCACAGCAGAATTGAACGGAACAAGAAACGCATAATATGGCAGTACGACAACTCAGTGCAGACGTGGCAAGAAAAATTGCAGCAGGTGAAGTCATTGACAGACCGAATGCAATCGTCAGGGAACTGATGGATAATGCCGTAGACAGCGGTGCAAACCGCATACATGTAGAAATTGAAGGCGGTGGCATAGAAAAAATCCGCATCGTAGACAACGGATGCGGCATGACAAAAGAAGACCTTGAAGCCTGTGCCAGACCTCACGCAACAAGCAAAATAGCTACAGAAGCCGACCTTTTGAATCTGACAACATTAGGTTTCAGAGGTGAAGCCCTTGCTTCGATGGCTGCTGTAAGCCGCCTTCAGATAATGAGCGGCGGATGGAAAATGAACGCATCCGTAACCGAAGACCACATTCTGACACCAGTTGCCGTTACACAGGGAACAATTGTGCAAACATCGGGGCTATTCGAAAACTTTCCTGCACGGCGAGTTTTCTTAAAACGACCAGCAAGCGAAGCCGTCATGTGCAAGACAACATTTGTAGAAAAAGCATTGCCTCGCCCGGACATTGCATTTACGCTGTCAATTGACGGTCAGGAAAAACTGAATCTGCCAGCAGGTCAATCGCTTGCAGAACGTTTTGCCGCATGTTTTTCGCCATTCGAAGACGAAAGGCTTTTTTATGAAGTAAAGGAACGCTCTAATGACAAAAAAGACAGCTGGACCTTTACCCTCATCATTGGAGAACCAGCCGTTACACGCCCCACGCGCAAAGATATACACATTTATATAAATGGAAGAAAAATAACGGAATATGCGTTAACGCAGGCCATAGAATACGGATGCCAAGGATATTTTCCAAACAGCCTGCATCCTGCAGCATGCCTTTTTGTTACAATAGACCCATCGCTAGTAGACTTTAACATCCATCCTGCAAAAAAAGAAGCTCGCTTCAAAGACATATCTGCACTCCATCACGGCATCAGTACCGCCGTAAAGAATTTCTTTAGGCAATACACCATAAAGACACTCATCCAGGAAGATGAAACGCCTGCACCAGAGGAAAAAACTTTTCGTTTTTCTGAAAAAGATACATTCGTTGCCACTGAAAACGCTACATACGGTGCCCCATCGGCAAGCGGTTCGAGAACAGGTTCCGGTTCCTGGGCAGATTTTTCAAGCATGCCAGCCGAAAGTAAAAGCATAACAGCCCGCTATCTCAGTCCAAAATCAAAGCCGTATGCAGCCCCACTACCCAAAGACAGTTTTTCTTTTGAACCAAGCACCTATGCATCGGTAGACGGACACGAGACAAAGCCAAATTATCTTGACTCTGTAAAAGACAAGAACTTTCACTTTGTAGGAAGCACACTGGGAACATTCCTTATTGCAGAAAAAAATGATGTTCTGTATATAATCGACCAGCATGCTGCCCATGAGAGATACCTGTACAATAAAATCATGGAAGATGCCGGTCAAAAACAGACTCTGCTGGTACCATACACGATACAGACGGAGTCCCTTGCAGATGACCACTATCTGGAAGAAATTCAACAGGATCTTGAAGAAGCTGGTTTTTCAGGAACAAACAAGGGAAACGGCGTGTGGGAGTTTTCAACAGTACCCATTAGATGGAAAGGAACGGAAGCTGATTTAGCAAAGGATCTTTTGGACAGAAGAATCAATCCTCATGACATGATAAATGTCGTTGCAGCTTCAACGGCGTGCCGTTCGGCAGTCATGGACGGAACCGTGCTAGACGAAAGCATGGCATCATGGATAGCAGAACAGGCACTAGCACTGCCCGACCCGCACTGTCCGCACGGTAGACCAGTTTACACAACCATTACCCGAAAGCAACTTTTTGAGCTTGTAAAAAGGATATAGGTGCCCTCCAAAAACTTGGGAAGCGCTGATTAAAGGCCGTATTCTCCCCTTGTACCCATCGGGAACCAAAAATTTGGAAATTCTTGCGGAAAAGTCAGCCGCCCTGAGCTTTTCCGAACTTTCAGGAGCCTGCGTGATGGGCTTCCCGCAGGGCTTTTCCCCCTCAAATCAGAGGGAAACCGCGCAAAACTCGACAGCCCTCCCGCCCTGAAGCACTTTCAGCAGGTTCACGCTGGCGAAAAGCATATAGA
>JAFVDR010000020.1 GCA_017476165.1 Treponema sp.
GCCATTATTTACCTCCTCATCCATTTTAGCGCCACATTCAGAGCAGTATTTTGTTTTAGTGTAAGATGATGACGGCTCATTGCAGCAAGAACATTGAAACCAATATTCATTCCAAATCGGCTTATCATATTCATCAAATACAGGGTGTTTTATCCAATGCCCGTGTTTAATTCGCTCCGCTTCAATAACAGGTGCAGCTGTTAGCACAATTTCTGCACACCTAATAACTGTTGAATTGTCAAAATAGTGTTTTTTGAAATCATTTAACGCTTCATTTCTGTCAATCAATTCCATTGTTTTCCTCCAAATCCATTTTTGCGCCGCAATTCCCACAAAAATTCAAACATTCTGTGCTTATATAACCGCACACCGAACATTTTGCAACACTCCACAGCGACCTTTTTTCTTTCAACCATTTTCCGTGCTTAACGTTGTCGGGTTCAGGCAAAATTTCGCAATCTTTCATCGCAACTCTGATTACCTTGTCTTCATCAATTCCGCAGTGAATGACGTTAAGTACATCAACTACCTCGCTGTGATTATACGGATTGTTTTTGGTTTGATATGTAAGCGGAACATCGCAATAAAAATTGCTTCTAAAATGCTGCACAATCTTGTAAATGTGGTAATCCTGGTCGCCTCCTAAAGCGTATCCGTGAGCGATTTTTGCATATCTACCGAACAAGTCTCCGTTTACTACAAATTTTTCTTTGCTCATTCTTCTTCCTCCTGTTTTCTTCTTCGTACATTTGCTTAGCTTTCTCTGCGTAACAAAGGTCGCCTGAGCACTCATTAAAAGCAGGGCAATCAAGACATTTTTCTTTTATCAGCAATTTCATCTGCCTCACTTTCAAGCCATTGCTTTATCCCTTCTTTGCACGATGTTTCTGTTTGAGAACAGTTTTTCGGATTCTTTGCACAACAAGTGCATAGCACAAACTCTGTTATGACCTTATAATGATATTCAGCCAATTCTTCTAAGGTCATATTCTGAATTTTTTCAAAATTCTTCATTGAGTTAATTCCTCCAATCTTTTCTTTGCTTCATCTGCCATATATGGACTTTTGCCGCAAATGTCAATTAGAGGAATATTGCTCTTGTTTTTGTCAATGTATAAAACAGCATATTTTCCGTTATTATTCTGCAAACTGTTGTGAACAAACTTTCCGTTTACGAGATGCTGTTCAATCATAGCCATACAAGGAAGTTGAACATACTGTTTCCTGTCTTTGAATTTAATGCAATTCTCAGCACGTATAGGTTCTGGCTTGGGATTCTGTTCTTCCGGTGTAGGCAAGGTTGGCTTACATACTTCGTAGTGAAGGCAATCTTTACAAATCATCTCCATCCTCCTTGAAATTATAAGGGCAATCATCGTTTTTTCCTTTGCAACCGCTGCAATTACCAAATGCAGCGTTGCAAGCGTATTCCTGAGAAGAATAACATTGCGAGTAAATCCATTTATCATAAGCCTTGTCGACGAGGTTCTTTGTTTTTGATAAAACGTTTTTAATGATTTCAATTATTTTTTTCATCTGTATTCCTCCATTCGTAAGATTTGATACGCATTAAAACTGCTTTTATATTATGCCTTTCAGTAATTCTTGATTGTCATAAATATTCCCTATTATTTCGCAACACTCGGTAACAATTCCAAATTCACGGTCTGAGATAGGAACATAATACAAACTCTTTTTGTTTTTCGCATTTATTTCATAACTGTAACAAAAGCAACCTTCCTTAAAGACAATAATCAA
>JAFVDR010000291.1 GCA_017476165.1 Treponema sp.
CTGATAATTTTGATTCGGTTTAGGAAAATTCACCCTGTTTTCATTGTTCTGGCTGGTGCTGTTTTTGGTATATTTATATTGTGAGCTTGGCAATAAGGGGTCTGTGAGTTTGCTTTTTTGACATGTGCTTCGTGGCAAGAGACAATAAAAATTCTTAAAAATCCAAAATAGTTTAACCTCATTATGAAAAATGTGTTATAATAGTAGAATGAGTACACATATTAATGCACCTGAAGGTGCCATTGCAGAAGCAGTTCTTCTTCCTGGAGATCCTCTTCGCGCAAAATTTATTGCAGAAAATTTTTTAAAGGATGCCAAGTGCTACAATGAAGTTCGAGGCATGTATGGTTTTACGGGAACGTATAACGGAAAGCGGGTTTCTGTTCAGGGAACAGGAATGGGGCAGCCGTCTCTTTCTATTTATGTCAATGAACTTTTTCAGTTTTACAATGTTCAAAAGGCTATCCGCGTGGGTACCTGTGGTGCAATTCAGAAGGATATAGCCCTTCGGGACGTACTGCTTGCAGAAGCAGCCTGTACTGATGGCGGTCTTAATACAATGCGTTTCAATGGTCTTCATTTTGCACCTGCTGCAGATTTTGATCTTTTAAAGACGGCTGACAACAAGGCCGAAGAAATGGGCTTAAAACGAAAAGTTGGGCTCTGCGTTTCAAGCGACATGTTCTATGATGACAAGGCTAACTGGAAATTATGGGCAGAATATGGTGCCTTAGGCGTGGAAATGGAAACGGCTGAATTGTACACTCTTGCTGCAAAGTTCCACAGAAAGGCTCTTACAATTTTGACGGTAAGCGATCATATTGTCCTTGGTGGTGAAACAACAGCAGAAGAACGGCAGACATCATTTACCAACATGATTAAACTTGCTCTTGAAACAATAACTTCATAATATAATTTATTAGGAAAATCGTATGAAACCAACATTATTAGTTCTTGCTGCAGGAATGGGAAGCAGATACGGAGGTGTAAAACAGATTGATGCTGTTGGCAAGCACAATGAATGTCTTTTGGATTTTGCTACGTTTGATGCAAAAAAATGTGGCTTTGGCAAAGTCGTTTTTGTCATTCGTAAAGACATCGAGTCTGATTTTCGCACTCGCCTGTTTGATCGTGTTGCAGCTAATTTTGATGCGGAATATGTATTTCAGACTTCAGATGCTCTTTTGACTTCTGAAGAATTAAAAAAGGCCAGTAAACGAACAAAGCCATGGGGTACCATTCATGCGGTACTGTGTGCTGAAGAAAAGATAAAGACTCCGTTTGCCGTTATCAACAGCGATGATTATTATGGACGAGATGCCTTTAATACTCTGGAAACGTATTTGACGGAGCTTGCTC
Organism: Treponema sp.; assembly: GCA_017476165.1. Taxonomy (GTDB): domain Bacteria; phylum Spirochaetota; class Spirochaetia; order Treponematales; family Treponemataceae; genus Treponema_D. The sequence continues at coordinate 1,360 of JAFVDR010000291.1, forward strand.
CCAACTCGACAGAACATGCAATGGTCGGCTATGTTTTAGGCAATACAATGAGTCGCAGCGGTTCTGTTAGCAGGGGTGTGTGTACGGTAAAAGATGGTTATCTTGATTCCATTACAGAGAACACGAAAATTTTTTATCGTGGTGATGACATCATAAGTGAGTTGGACGGAAAGGAACATTTGTTTTCTGGAAAAGAATGGGTGAGCATGAATTTGTTTGCATTCAATATGACTGCATTCGAAGAATTTCATGTGTATTGGGATTCTTTTAAGCGTACTTCATTGGAATTGCCAAAGGCAGAAGCATTGCTACCTGTTGCTGCAAGTGACATTGTAAAGCATGGAAAGGGAAGCATTAAATTCTTTACGTCAACAGAAAAATGGTTTGGAATGACGTATCCAGAAGACCGTGCCATCGTCAAGCAGGAAATTGCAAAAAAGATAGATACCGGATACTATCCGGAAAAACTGTGGGAGGAATAAAAAATGTTGAAGCTTTCATCATTAAAATCAGAAAAAGTGTGGGGCTACGAGTTGTGGATTGCATCAACTCATCCCAATGGAATGCAGGAAAATCTTAAGTCGTTTGTAGGTGGTGACTACCCGCTTTTGGTCAAGATCATTCAGGCTAATGACCGATTGAGCGTGCAGGTTCATCCTGATGACGAAAAAGCTCAGCTGTATGAAAATTGCCGTGGTAAGACAGAGTGCTGGTATGTACTTGATGCAGAAAAA
>JAFVDR010000292.1 GCA_017476165.1 Treponema sp.
CCTGAAATATGGGGAAGCATAATTTGCAGCACCCTGTGATTCACAAAGTGTAAGCATAGGGTTAGAATCCATGGAACCAGCATCGTGCAGGTGCAGTACAAGGGCATATTTTTTGTTTGCATCATAATCTTTCGGAACATAGAGGGCATACGGCAGTTCAAAATCCCAATATTTTCCGTTTGCTTCGTCAAAACAATGAATAGCCTTAAATGCCTCCTTTGCATTGATGATACCATATTTTTCCTTATCAGCAGCGGTCATGTGCAGTTCATATCCTTCTATTTCAGAAATTGAATACGTACCTTCTCTGGCATAATTGTAATATTCAGATTCCCTTGCCTTTCCAGACTGGGGATCAATTCCAACATACTCGTATCGATAGTAATTTCCAACTTCACGACTTCCTGCCATAATGAGCGAACTTGCAGTTTCAATATCTTTTATCTGCGTAACTCCTGCTGCCATTGTAGCAAGATAGGAACGGGCATATCGTCCCACAGAGTAGTCCGTGTTCAGTTCAATAATCACAAAGTTCCCGCTTTTTGTTCCACCTTTCTCAGATACAGAAGCACTGTCATTCACATAAATTTTTACAGGCTCACCGGGATTCTTGCCAGAATTCAAGTCTTTTTCAGAAAGAGTAAGACCATAATCTGTCACTGAAAAATCCGACAAATCAAGTTTTGCTCCGTGCAAATCACAATTGTATTCCACCGCAATAGCACGTGGCTTGGAACCATCCATACCAATTGTACCAATGACGCTTACACCAACAATTGCATCATCAGCACTCACGGATTCCTTAAAAGATGTCGTGGCACAGGAAACAAGAAAACATGCAGGCAAACAGAAAGCGGATGCAAACAATGCTGAAAGTTTATTCATAAAAACTCCTTGAACAAAAAAAAGCGCAAGTCCATGCTAGTTTCTGACATCTGGACTTACGCTTATCGCTGCTCGATACAAGCAGTATACGACAGGGCGTTTGCAGACGCAAGAAACCAAGGGCAAGATAACAGAAAATTAGCTGAACACGACAAAACTCCCCATAGGAATTGAATAAGTAGGTAAAATAGTATAGATTAATACTATACTATTATGAAAAACAGACCTTTATTAAAAGAAACATTAGGAACACAAATGCTCTATCTGGACGGAGGCACAGGCTCCGTGCTCCAGTCTTGGGGACTGCAGGCAGGAGAATTGCCCGAACGATGGAACATTACGCATCCCGACAAGATTACAGAATTGGGCTACCTCTATTTTCGGGCAGGCTCAAACATCATCTGCACAAATACATTCGGTGCATTCAGTTCAAAGTTTCCACTCAAAAACAAAGGCTCTGTTGCAGACAGCATCATGTCTGCACAAGACAATCTTGAAAGCATCATCAGGGCGGCGGTTGCAAACGCAAAAAAAGCCCGCGACAGAATAGAAAACGAACCGATCCCAGAGTCAGAACTGGAATCGCTTCGCAAAGCACACCTCGCACCAGAAGGACTTTCTCCTTCCGAACGATTGCATTACATTGCATTTGACATTGGTCCTTGCGGCAAGCTATTAAAGCCCATGGGCGACCTTGACTTTGAAGATGCGGTAAAGCTCTTTAAGCAAAGCTTCCTCATAGGCATCGGTGCAGGTGTTGATGCTGTCCTTATTGAAACCATGAACGACAGTTACGAAGCAAAAGCTGCCGTCATTGCGGCAAAAGAAGCCATGGAAGAACTGCATGCAGACCTGCCCATTTTTGTGAGTACTGTATACGATGAGACAGGACGGCTTCTTACTGGTGCAGACCCAGAAACCATGACAGCCATTCTTGAAGGTCTGGGCGTCAGTGCATTCGGCATGAACTGCTCACTCGGCCCCAAACAAATGGCACCCCTTGTACCGCGACTTACCGCAGGAGCAAGCTTGAACATCCTTGTAAAGCCTAATGCCGGGCTTCCACGCACAGAAAACGGAAAGACTGTGTATGATGTTGATGCAACGGAGTTTGCAGCAATAATGAAAGGCATTGCAGCAGACGGAGCAAACATTCTTGGTGGCTGTTGCGGCACAACGCCCGAATACATTTGCACTACAGTAAATGCAACTCAAGACAAAGCTCCGTCTGCCGTAACGCAAAAACAGGAATCGGTCATTTCGTCGTACACACACATTGTAAAGCTTGGCGGCAAAAATCCTCCGGTGCTTATTGGAGAACGAATAAATCCAACAGGCAAAAAGAAATTTAAAGAGGCTTTGCGCAATAAAGACCTTGCATACATTGTATCTCAAGGTCTGGAACAGGAACAGAAAGGCGTTCATGTCCTTGATGTAAACGTAGGTCTGCCTGAAATAGACGAAAAGCAGATGATGCTCGATGTTGAATACGAATTGCAATCCGTCACAGCCCTGCCCCTCCAGCTGGACACTTCTAGCCCGGAAGTAATGGAAGCAGCTCTACGCCGCTACAACGGCAAGGCACTGGTCAATTCCGTCAACGGCAAACAGGAAGTCATGCAGGCTGTATTTCCTCTTGTAAAGAAATATGGCGGTGTTGTCGTTGCCCTGACCATCGATGAAGATGGCATTCCTGAAACGACAGAAGGACGCATAAAAATAGTCAAGAAGCTCTATGAAACGGCAGCGTCCTATGGCATTGCCAAAAAAGACATCATCATAGATCCTTTGGCAATGGCAGTCAGTTCTGATGACAAAGCACCCATCGCCACGCTGGAAACAGTACGTGCCGTTCACGAAATGGGCGGCAACACGCTGCTTGGCATTTCAAACATTTCATTCGGTCTGCCAGAGCGGGAAATCGTCACGGCGGCATTCTTTACCATGGCTTTGCAAAACGGACTTTCGGCCGCCATAATGAATCCCAACTCTCTGGAAATGATGAAAGCATACTCATGCTTCTGCCTTTTGAGCATGCACGACCCCCAGTGCCTGTCATACCTCGCCTTTGCACAAAAATATGCAGAGCAAAAGGAACTGGCAACCCAGGCAAAAAATTCTGCACAGAATGAACAGGCACTCAAACAGATTGCAAGCATTGCAGCTGCGGCACTGGGAGGACAGCCCCTTTCATCAGTTGAGCAACCTGCAGGCAATCAGGGTGTTGCCGAAAAAAAAAAATCTGAACAGCACTCTGCAAGCCTCACTGCAGAAACAGCCCCTCTGACACAGGCAATCATCAAGGGTTTAAAGGCTGACAGTGCACGGCTCACCACAGAACTGGTACAGTCAACAGAGGCTCTTGCAATCATCAATGACTTTCTCATTCCTGCTCTTGACATCGTAGGAAAAGGCTTTGAAGCAAAAAAAGTATACTTGCCGCAGCTCTTGATGAGTGCAGAAGCCGCAGGCAGTGCCTTTGCCGTCATAAAGGAATATCTGGCACAAACAGGCAAGACAGGAAAAAGCAGGGGAACCATAATTCTTGCAACCGTAAAGGGTGACATCCACGACATAGGAAAAAACATTGTAAAAGTATTGCTGGAAAACTATGACTTTACCGTCATCGACCTTGGCAAAGATGTTCCTCCAGAAGTAATTACAGACAGGTGCATTCAAGAACATGTCATGCTGGTAGGACTTTCTGCGCTCATGACAACGACAGTGCCCAGCATGGAAGAAACAATCAAACAGTTAAAAGAAAAAGCTCCGTGGGCAAAGGTTTGTGTAGGGGGAGCCGTCATGACTCAAGAATATGCAGACATGATACACGCCGACTTTTACGGCAAGGATGCAATGGCTACGGTAAAATATGCGCAAACAGTCTTCTGCAATGAATAGCCTTTATACCTGCCAGTTTTTTTGAAAAAAAAAGGGCAGCCGAACAAAACGGCTGCCCTTCATCATATCTAGAGTTGCTGGACTACTCCAAGTGTCCGTACATCAAATACCAGTATCCATACGGAGAGTGCCACGTACCTTTCAAATTCGTTTTCTGCAACCAGAACTCATTATAGTAGGCAACAGGAGCCATGGCAGCATCATTGAGCAGAACCTGTTCAGCCTTGTGCAGGTAGTCGTAGTGCTGGGCAACATCAGTTGCATTTCTTGCAAGTGTAACATACTTGTCAAATTCTGCGGAAGAGTATTTGCCGTCATTATTTCCATTGTTTGTTTCAAGCAGGTTAATCATGTTGGAAGGATCATCCCAGTCATATACCCAGCCATTGCGTGCAACGTCAAAGTTTCCAGAACGGCGGTCTGCGGTTACCGTCTTCCATTCCTGAATGTTGACCGTCATGGTGAGTCCCAGCTCGCCCCATGCTGCCTGCAAATATTCTGCAACAGCCTTATGATAGCTTGCATCATTTGTCAAATATTCAAAAGAAGGGAATCCGTTTCCGTTTGGATAGCCTGCTTCCGCAAGCAACTTCTTTGCCTTTTCAAGGTCAGCTGCATAATTGCCTGTGTTAAAGTGGTCACCATACGTTGACTTTGTTACAGCTTCAAAAGAAGAACCGCTTGTAGCATCTGAAACACCAGGTCCTACAAAGTTCTTGGCAGGAGCGAATGTTCCCTGCATGATTGTCGTGGCAACATGGTCACGATCGATGGCAAGGGAAAGGGCTTCGCGAACCTTTGGATTGTCAAACGGCTTTTTTTGGGTATTGAACGTTACGTAGTAAGTTCCCATGATAGGTTCAAGATAAAATTCATTGCCATCACGCAATGAAGGAATTTCTTCTGTAGGAACATCTTTGATGAGCTGAATTTCGTCCTGATTGTAGGCAGTGTATGCAGTGTTTGCATCTTCAATCAAGTGCCATACAATTTTGTCAAACGTAATGTTTGCAGCATCCCAGTAGTTAGGGTTCTTTGCAAACACAATCTGAGAACCGTCTGTAAATTCAGTCATGTAGTACGGTCCATTGGTAATGTATGTCTTAGGATCAATTGTCCATCCATCGCCAGCAGCATCAATGGTTGCTTTCTGAACAGGGACAAGAACGGCAAACGCTGCAATTTTGTCAAAGTAAATGCATGGATTGGTAAGGTGCACGACAAACGTATTTGCATCTGGTGCCTCTACGCCAAGTGCATCAATGTCGCCGGCAGAA
>JAFVDR010000293.1 GCA_017476165.1 Treponema sp.
ACAATTTATCATGATTATCTCGTAAAACATGGAGTGGACGAATCTCAGATTCTTGAACTTGCACTGGATGAAACTGCGAACGCTAAATACAGAAATCCGATAGAACTTGATAATTACATTCGTTCTCTCCTGAAAGACAAAACAAAGATGTACTATGTCTTTCTGGATGAAATTCAGAAAGTAGATGAGATTCAAAATCCTTATGTACCAAATCCAGATGCAAAAATAACTTTTGTAGATACAATACTTGGCCTTATGAAGCTTCCTAATGCAGATATTTACATTACAGGAAGTAACTCAAAAATGCTTTCTTCTGACATTGTTACAGAATTCCGCGACAGAGGGGATGAAGTAAGAATGTATCCTTTGTCTTACAGTGAATTCTATAATTCATTTTCTGGAGACAGAAGCAAAGCCTGGCGTGAATATTATACATACGGTGGTATGCCGCTTGCTGTAACAAAAAAGTCTCCAGATGAAAAAAGCAAATATCTTAAAGACTTGTTTGAAGGAACATACATAAAAGATGTTCTTGAACGACACAAAATCATAAAAGAAACATCAGATCTGGAAGAACTCTTAAACGTAATATCATCTTCAATTGGTTCGCTTACAAATCCGCTGAATCTTTCGAATACTTTTAACACCGTAAAGCACAGGTCAATCTCTGCAAACACAATAAGTACATATCTTGAATATTTTAAAGATGCTTTTTTAATTGACAGCGCAGTACGTTACAACATAAAAGGAAAGAAATACATCAGTACCCCATTGAAATATTACTTTGTTGATGTGGGTTTAAGAAACGCCAGATTAAATTTCCGTCAACAGGAAGAAAATCACATAATGGAAAATGTCATTTTTAATGAACTTAAAATCCGCGGCTATGATGTAGACGTAGGAGTTGTAGAACATAATACAAAAGATGCTCAGGGTAAGAGTCAGCGTAATTATCTGGAAGTTGATTTTGTTGCTAATATGGGCGGTAAACGCTTTTATATTCAGTCCGTGTTGAATATCGATGATGAGGAAAAACGTGCTCAGGAAATAAACTCTCTCAGCCGTATAAACGATTCATTTAGAAAAATAGTAGTTGTTAGGGATAATATTGAGCCATGGCAGGATGATAATGGCATTCAATATATCGGAGTAGAGCAGTTTCTTCTGGAAGAAGATTATTTAAGGTAGGGCAGATGAAATGATTCTTTCAAAGAAACTCTCATTTATAGATTTATTCGCAGGTGCGGGCGGACTCTCTGAAGGGGTAATTGCTTACATCAGCTGCTTTCCAGATTGTCTTACTGACGGAGCTCCCCATGGAGTAAAGACAGAAAACAATCATCGTTTAGCAACTTCTGAAAAAGTCGTCGATGCTATGGGATCCGTAGGTGGAATAGTGAATCCTCATTTCAGGAGAGGTTATTTTAAGCGACTTGAGTCTGATTTCTATAAGAATAAGAAGGGGCAGATTATTTTTGTACACGAGACTGTAGTTAATACACAGGCAAAGACTTTGGAGTAGGGGAGATGCACAAAATAAAAATCACCGCAATCCGTAAAGCAGATTACAAGGATTTGCAGCAAAAATACGAGAATCCTATTCAGCACGCATGTGATATTCAGGAAGGGCAGGTTTTTATTGCAAATGGATGGCAGCGTCCTGAAGGTATGTGCGAATCTGCTTGGGAAAGTATTTCTCCTTTTGCAATGACATTGGCGCACGGGGGCGAAAACATTTACGACGGATGGATGAAAAATCCTAAATCAGCAATGATAAGCTGCAATGACGGATTCAGGCCGGTTAGTTTTTTGATAGAAGTGATGGAAGAAATAAGATAGGAATCAAAATATGGCAAAAAAAGAAAAAGAAGTTGTAAGAGAGGTAAAATTTGAATATTGCTCTGAATTGTCAGTTGATGACTATAAACTTCTCCGTAAACATGCTGACTTTCCGAAATTATCAGATGAGCAGGTAGAATTTATTTTTAATAAAAATGGCTGGCGATATTGCTGCAAGGTTGATGATGAAGTCATAGCAATGTGCAGATTTTTGTGTGATGAATCTTCTACTTTAATAATTACAGATATCGTTGTTCATACAGACTGGCGTATTGAACGTGCAAAAATACCAGAACGGTTAATTGGCAGTGTTGTCGATTATACCAAAACTATTCTACAACCTGGAGAAGAATTACAAGTTATACTTCTCAATATGGACCCATGGTCAAAAGAACAGCTAGAAAAGCAGGGATATAAACAAGCCTCCGATGTTTTATGCAAAATAATCAGCTGAAAGGAGCAATAAAATGAAACTTTTAATCGTACGAGCAGATTATTTCTAATATCAACAACATTCATTCTTCCATAAATTCCCAGAATGAAAGTGTGCAGGAGGCAGCCGAAGCTGTCGGCACGATAGCAGAAAACATATCTTCGCTTGAAAAGATGATTTCAGTGCAATCGGAGGGTGTTCAGTCTGCATCATCTGCTGTTGAAGAAATGGTAGAAAACATACGTTCCGTAAATACTGCAATGGACAGCATGGCGACATCGTTTGCAGCCTTGGAAGAACAGGCTCATGCTGGACAAACGAAGGAAAAGGCGGTGAGCGAAAAAATAGCGCAGATCGAAGACAAGTCCCTCATGCTTCATGCTGCCAACACGGCAATAGCTGCGATTGCAAATCAGACAAACTTGCTTGCAATGAATGCTGCCATTGAAGCAGCCCATGCCGGTGCCGCCGGATCTGGATTTGCTGTCGTTGCCGAAGAAATACGCAAGCTTTCCGAAACGTCTTCGATGCAGTCAAAGACGATTGGAAAACAGTTGAAGGGAATTCAGGCTTCCATTGCTGATGTTGTGACTGCGTCTCATGAGTCAAGCACGGCATTTTCTGCTGTTTCTGATGAAATTGAACATACAAACCGCATTGTGCATCAGATAAAGGTTTCCATGAGTGAGCAGAGCGATGGTTCAAGGCTGGTTATAGATGCATTGCAGAACATGAAAAAGAGCAGCGACTCTGTTTCGCAGGCAGCACGCGTCATGACTGAAGGAAACAAGACAATCCTTGAAAGCATGGATGGGCTTAAGCAATCCAGCGGCTTGATGAAGGAAAATATGGACGAAATGGCATCAAATGCCCTTCGCGTTAGCGAAAGTGGTAGTGAACTGTCGGAAATGTCTCTGCGCATGAAGGATTCTATTGCTGACATAAACGAACAGATGGTTCAGTTTACGGTGTAATTGACTAAATGAACGCATTAATGTAATATAATAAGACTTAAATTTTTGGAGTATGAAAAAATGGGTATTGTAAAGACAATATTATTTGTTGCATTTGTGATTATCAGCATTCTTTTGATTTTGATGGTTCTTATTCAGAATGAAGATAATAACGGTATGGGCGGTGTGTTTGGTGGCGGTCAGTCTGCTGCTTTTGGAGCACATTCCGCAAGTGTACTTTCTAAGGCAACAGGTATATTTACTGCTTTGTTCTTTGTTTTGACATTTGGACTTGCCCTTTTGAACAAGACATCTGACAGGGCTGCAGATTTGGGTAAGACTGCCGTTCAGGAACAGGAAAGCAATGTTGATTCTAGTGTAGAATCTGGTTCTTGGCTTGATAATCTTGATTCAGAAACGAAATAACAGAGAGGAATAGATGAATCTGCAGCATGTTTTTTCTCGACAAAGCATCATTCTTGATTTACAGAGTACAGACAAGGATGAACTTTTTGAAGAAATGCTGCAGGCTGTAATTACTGCTCAGCCAGACATAAACAGGGAAGAAGCTCTATCTGCCTTGTCTGAGCGTGAGTCTAAAATGACTACTGGTATCATTCATTCTGTTGCAGTTCCTCACTGTAGAATTGATACTGTTCGTGGAGTTGCAGGAGCTATAGGGCTTTCGAAGAGGGGAATCGATTATAATTCTCTGGATGGAAGCCCTGTTCATTTTGTTTTTATGCTTGTCTGCAATCCTGTTGATGATGCCCTCCATCTTGAAGTTTTGAAAGCACTTTCGCTTAAGTTAGAAAATCCTTTGTTTTTACAGAATCTTTCGGAATGCAAGACGTCCGATGATGTCTGTGATTTGTTGGGCAAGGCTCTTTATTAAGCTGTCTTGCATTGAAACTGTAAGTTCAAAGGCAATGCCATAACTATTGAAAAGGAGTCTGACATGACAGAAGAAATGAATGCAATTCAGCATCTTTTGGAAGTAGAAGCTGATGCTGCATTGATGGTAAATGAAGCCCAAAAAAAGGCAGATGCGAGAATTTCGGAAGCTCGTGCTCAGGCAGAATCTGAATTTAAAACGGCTTATGCTGCATTCTCTGAAAAGCTTGAATCCTATGAAGCTTCTGAACGAGAGGCCATTGAAAAGGAGCAGATGAAAGTGTTTGGTGCATACGCCCAGTCTCTTGATTCTGCTTCAAAAGACAAAGAATCCTTTAATGGTTTGTTGGAAAAACTTTTGTTTGCGTGAGGCTGTGTATGGCAATGGATAAGTCTGCTGCAGATGCTTACGTTTACTCGAAAGCGAGTGGGATGCTTGCGAATTCTTTTGTTGGGTCTCGTGCAGTGCGTCTTTTTAATGCACGTACGTTGCAGGAATTGTGGGCGTTGCTTTTCGATGCTGAAGTGCCTGTCATTCCTGAAACATTGCTTGCAAAAGCTTTGGAAGCTCAAGCTCAGAAAAAATTCATTGCAGAGTTCAAGTCGCTGATAAACAATTATTCATCTCCGTCTGACATCTATGTAACGCTCCTTCATTCGTATGAATATGAAAACATAAAGCAAATTGGTGCAGCTTTATGCTTCGGCGAAGAAAACATGCCTGAAATCGTAGATGTTTCGCCTTTCAATTTTATCCACTACAATAAATGGCCAAAAATTGAAGAAATGACTGCCGATTCATCACTTTCGTGGTATAATAGAATTCCGTTGGTTTCAGAACAGCAGAAAAATGATTATCTCATCGACAGTGCCTATATTCAGGAACTGTGGGCTTCTTGCAAAAAGATTGCATCGTCCTGCAGACCTGTTGTGATGGATTTGTTTTTTAAGAAACTGTGTCTTGACAATGTGTTGTGGGCGCTGCGCCTTAAAATTTACTATGGAATGAACCGTGAGGAAATTATTTCTCATCTGGCATATTCTACTGAAGACCATTCCTTGAAGGATCCTTTCGTTCAGGATGCCCTTAAGATTTTGGATTGGGAAACTGACAGCTGGGAAGTCTGGCAAAACTGGAAATATGCAGGGCTTTTGAACCCACATGAAGAAGGTGTGGTCTGGAATGTTGATCCCCGGTGGATTTATAATGTGAGCAAGAAAGAGTATGTTCGCAAGACATACCGCTTGTTTCATCTGTATCCGTTTACGGAATGCCCGCTTGTCTGCTGGTTTATATTGAAGCAGAACGAGCTTGATACTATTAGAACTGCGTCCGAAAGCCTTCGGTTAAATGTTCCTTCCGAACAGGCTATTGAAAACGCTGGAATTTTGGAGGTTACGAATCATGTCTAAGACAACTACAATGCGTCTTCTTGAACTTATGGTATATAAGGAAGACATACAGAATGTGCTTGCTTACCTTGGAAAACTCGGCGAATTTCAGTTTCAGGACGATGTAATGCAGAAAGCTGTCTCTAGTGCTGAACAGGAATTGTTCAACAGGCTTGAAAATGTTCGTGTTGCACTCGATGTACAGGATTTGACTTCATTTATAGAAGATGTCCATCTTCCCGATGAACAGGATGCAAAGGATGCTGAAAAGCTTATTGCCATGGTTGATTCTTTGCATGAAAGGGAACTGCATGCACAGGATGAATTGAAGCGCGTTACAGAGGCTCATACGGAGGCTCTCGCATTTGGGAATTTGCAGGTTCCGTATTCCCAGCTGGAATCTCTGTCGTTCCTGACGCTCAGAATAGGAAAAATTCCTCCTGAAAAATTTGAAGAATTGAAATTTGCACTGGGACAGCGTGTTGTTCTTGTGAAGCTTGGTAATGATGCGAGCCGCGTAATGGTTGCCTGTCCAAACAAAGCCCGTTTTTTTGCAGATGCAGAACTGAAGAAGGTCGGCTTTGTTGAAATAGAAATTTCCAAGGATTTCAAGGGAATCCCCGAAGATGTCCTGGAAAAACTTTCGTTGGAAAAGGAGTCTGCAGAAAAGGCTCTGGCAGGCATTCAGGATGAGCGAAGGAATTTTGCAGAGACGCATAAAGACATGCTCTATCACCTGTTGCAGGTATATTCTGTAGGTGGTCAAATTGCAGGTGTAAAAGGTGCATTGGAATCTACTGATTATGTGTATCGCTTGACAGGATGGCTCCCTGCTTACAGAATAAAGGAATTCATCAGGGACATTGATAAAATGACGGCAGGAAGGACTGGAATCCGCAATTTTCTGCCGACAGAAGTTCCGTCCGTTGCCTCTGGTTCTGAAAAAGTTCCCGTACATCTTAAACATGGCAAAATACTTCAGAATTTTGAGCGCATGATATTCAGTTATGGCTCTCCTCTGTACGGAACTATTGATCCGACACCGTTTGTTGCAATCTTTTTTACATTGCTGTTTGGCATTATGTTCGGAGATGCCGGTCAGGGACTCGTTTTCTTGATTATTGGCATTTTGATGACAAAAAAAATCATAAAACTGGGTGGTTGGGAAAAATTCAATATCATATTCATTGCGATTGGTATAAGCAGTACGATAATGGGAATCCTTACTGGAGAGTTCTTTGCAAACGGTGAAATTTTGCGTCCATTGTCTCGGTTCATCACTGGATTGTTTGGTACTCCTCGTGATGAAATCCTTCCTATGATGCCTTCCAGTGATCCGTCTTCCATAAAAAGAATGTTCCTGTTCTTTGGTTTTACCGTTGGAGTTGGCTTTATCATTAATACAACGGGACTGATTGTCAACATCGTCAATCAGTTTTCTTTAAAGCGAATGGGAAGGGCTTTGTTTGGAAAAACAGGTTTGAGTGGTGCGATATTCTTTTGGTATGTCATTGCATTTGCCCTGCGGATTGCGTTTTTTCATCACGTTCCTAATGTTATTGACTGGATTATCATTGCTGCAACTCTTTTGATGACGGCATTCTGCGAGCCTTTGGAACGGGTTGTAGAACATGAGAATCCTGTGTTTGAAAACGGTGTGTTTGCGGCTGTCATTGGTGCACTTGTTGAAGTAATCGAAGTATTTTCTTCGTATCTTTCAAATACTGTCAGTTTTTTGCGTGTCGGTGCGTTTGCACTTGCCCATGCCGTTCTTGGATACATTATAGAAATGCTGGTTGAAGCAACTCCATCCGTAGGCGGACTTTTGGTGTGCATTATAGGAAATGCCATTGTTGTGGTTCTCGAAGGCATGATTGTCTGCATTCAGGTGGTACGTCTTCAGTACTATGAATTCTTCAGCAAGTTCTTTACGGAAACAGGAAGGGAATTTAGTCCATTTTCAATTACGTATGGAGCTTTGGCAAAATAAGGTAATAATGCCGCTCTGTCGGTATATTATAAATCATATAGATTTTAATCATGATGAGGTGTTCTTATGAATAAGAAATTCTTGGTTGCAGTAGTTTTGATGGTTGCAGTATCTTTAGCTGGTGTTTTTGCCCAGAGCTCATCTTCTTCTCATGCAGAAGAGC
>JAFVDR010000294.1 GCA_017476165.1 Treponema sp.
GGATCCGATACTGCTTAAGTCTGATGGGTTCCCAACATACCATCTTGCAAACATAGTAGACGATCATTTGATGCACATTTCCCACGTCATGCGTGCACAGGAATGGATTCCTTCAACTCCGCTACATGTGCAGATGTACCGTTCGTTCGGCTGGCAGCATCCTGAATTTTGCCATCTGCCCATGGTGAATGGTTCCGATGGCAAAAAGCTTTCCAAGCGTCATGGTTCAACGAGCCTGAATGAGTTCCGTGCAAGAGGCTACCTGCCCATGGCAATCGTCAATTACGTAGCACTCCTTGGATGTTCCTATGAAGATGGCCGCGACATGTACACTCTGGAAGAGCTTGCAAAGAACTTTAAGCTGGAGCACTTGAACAAAGCCCCTGCAGTGTTCGATTACAAAAAGCTGGAGTGGTACAACGGTCAGTATATCCGCATGCTTTCCGATGAAGAGCTGTACAAGTGGACGCTGCCGTTCATTACTGGTACAGGAGATGCAACTCTTGAAATTAATCCTGACAATCCTCAACCAAAGCCGAAGGTTGGATCTGAATATTCAGGAGTTGCATTGGGAGACGATGGAGAGCCGTTCTGCGTTGACAAAAACATGAACATGACGTCTGCTCAGGTAAAGGAAAGTCTCATGAAGCTTATGCCTCTTATCAAAGAACGTCTGCACTTTTTGTGTGATGCAGCGGAAATGGTTCATTTCCTGTTTACAGAACCTGCTGTTCCTGCCAAGACAGACATCATTCCAAAAAAGCTTGATGAAGCAAAGACAAAAGATGTTCTTGTAAAGGCTGTTGACTTTGTAAAGCAGTTGCCGTCTCTTGATCATGAAGCAAGTGAAGCTCTTGCAAAGCAGTGTGCAGAAGAACTTGGCATAAAGCTTGGCGATTTCATGATGCCTATCCGCATGGCCGTAACGGGAAGCCGCGTATCTCCTCCTTTGATTGGTTCAATACTTATTCTGGGTGTAGAAAAGAGTGTAGAGCGCATTCAGCGCACGCTGGCTACTTTCTAAAAGTAAATTTAAATTCTGTATTGTCCTGCATAGGATTGCAAGAAAACTCCGTATGTCTAGTAGATGATATACGGAGTTTTTTACAGTTTATTTTTGTTGACAAAGTAAAAAAGTAAATCTTATAATTTTACTATGAACATTTATAGAAGTTTCTTGAAATATGTTATAGCTTCAACGTATTGTGGTGTATTCTTTCTGCGCATTTTTCATTATGGCTTTATTTACCGCAGACCGGAAAACATTATTCTAGGATGCATCCCCACTGTTGTTATTACTGCATTTTTGATTCTTGTTGTCTGTATCTGCGAATATAGGATTCTTTCTCCATTTGAAGCATTGGTTAACCGTGCAAAACGGAACGGTGAAAAAATGTCTGACGAGGATGCCGTAGCCTGCATCGAGGCTTACAAGAAATTTGATGTTGCAATTGCTGTTGGCGAGGGAATTGGCTTTTTTCTGGGGTCTGGTTCAACATCTGTTGTTGAAGCGTTGACGGGCTATGAGAAATTTAATCCCCTTTTGTTTTTCATTATTGTAGCCCAATCTGTTGGTGTCGGTTTTATATGTTACACTCTTGTAGTGTTCAGAATAAAAAGACTCTTGATGACTCAGGCTTTGCATGATGTTGGAGTGTCTGTTCCTAATGATTTGTCAAGAACGCTTTCAGTGGCAATAACTGCGAGCGTATACATCTCCATATTCAACATGATGACTGTTCCCATCGGTCTTTTGACAGGCCGTGTCTCAGGCAATTTGTTTAGCATTTTCATTCGGGATTGTATTATTGGTGGTTTGCTGACAGGAACTGTCTGCTACGTAACGTATTCGCTTTTAGTTAAGAAAATAAGGGAGACCGAAAAGAATATAGGCAAGAAGTTGTATCTGGAAACGATGAATCTCGCCGTTGCAACAAAAGAATCTGCTGCAACAAGTGTGGATCAGAGTGCTGCCATAAAAGAAATCGTTTCTACAATTGAAGATACAAAAAATCTTTCCATGAACATAAAGGAAAAACTGAAGAATGTGTCCGATATTTCTGAAAAATCAAAGGAAGACATCCGCATTGGCGTTGAATATCTGGACAGGAACATAAAGGAATTGTTTTCGGTCATGGAAACGAATAAGCAGACAATTGAAGGCATTAAGGATTTGGGCGGCAAAATTGACAATATATGGGATGTCGTCAGCCTGATTAATGAAATTGCTTCTCAGGCAAAGATCATTGCCTTTAATGCTGAGCTGGAAGCAAGCAGTGCTGGTGAATACGGAAAGAATTTCCATATTGTGGCAACGGAAGTTCGTCGCCTTTCAGACAATATTATTGACGGAACAAAGGAAATCAAGGAAAAAATTACAGAAGTGCAGGGGGCATCGGATTCTCTTATTCTTGTCAGTGAACAGGGGGCTGAAAAAATTGCTTCGGGTTATGATAGCATAAAATCTTTGCAGGGGCAGTTTTCAAGCATCAAGAAATCTTCGGAGGATACCGCAAAAAGTAGCAGTGATATGACGGATTTTGTGATTCAACTTTCTGCATCGCATGAACAGATTTATTCTACCATCAAGCAGATTGCTGTTGGCATTGAAAATTTCAGCCAAACAACAGAAAGCATTTCATCTGCGTCACAGAATGTAAAGGATATTGCAAAACTTCTGTAAAAATTTTGATGAAATTTGTTACAGGACTATTGACACGATTCTGCTATAAGTGTATAGTATACTCACATTCGTGATGCGGGGATGGTGGAATTGGTAGACACGCTAGCTTGAGGTGCTAGTGGCGAGAGCTGTGCCTGTTCAAGTCAGGTTCTCCGCAATGAAAGAACTGCTGAAAAGCAGTTCTTTTTTTTTCTCTTTTCTGCTATATTTTCTTACATGACATATAATCTTACAAAAGGTAGCATCTTAAAAAATATCGTCTTTTTTTCACTTCCTTTTTTTCTTTCGTATTTTTTACAGACATTGTATGGTCTTACGGATTTGTTTATTGCAGGACAATATAATGGGGCGGAGGTCATTTCTGCCGTAGCCATTGGATCTCAGATAATGCACATGCTTACTGTTATAATTGTAGGACTTGCTACGGGAACATCAGTTTTGATAAGTCGGGCTGTTGGTGCCGGAAAGGAAAAAAGCATTTCGTGCATAATGGGAAGTACTGTCATTTTGTTTTCTGTGGTGGCCGTGATGGCAACAGTTAGTTTGCTGTTGTCTTCTTCTGGCATAGTACGGCTTATGTCTACGCCGGCGGAATCCATCGAGGAAACAAAACGCTATTTGAGGATCTGTTTTGCAGGTATCCCTTTCATCATTGCCTATAATGTTATCAGTTCAATATTCAGGGGATTGGGAGATTCAAAAACTCCTCTTTTTTTTGTTGCCATAGCCTGTGTCATTAATATTGTACTGGATTTTGTGTTTATGGGTGCATTGAACATGGGAGCTGCTGGAGCTGCGTATGGAACTGTAGTAGCACAGGCCTGCAGCGTTTTGTGTGCTGTGGGTGCCATCAAAAAATTTGATATGGGTATTCACCTGTCGAAAAAGGATTTTTCCCTTTCAGGCAGTCATTTTTCAAAGATGCTTGCAATCGGTCTGCCCATAGCCGTTCAGGATGGCTTTATTCAGATTTCCTTTTTAATCATTACTATCATTGCAAACAAAAGGGGAGTTGATGTTGCTGCTGCTGTCGGAATTGTTGAAAAGATAATTTGCTTTCTGTTTCTTGTTCCTTCTACCATGCTTTCGACTGTTTCTTCGATTTCTGCACAGAATATGGGAGCAGGTGAAGTGGGCAGAGCCAAGAAAACCCTTGTTGCAGGCTCTGCCATGGCGGCAGGTATTGGTGTTTTCTTTTCCCTTGTCTTTCAATTTGCCGCTCAGCCTGTCATGAAATTGTTTACACAAAATGAAGCCGTCGTGGAGTTGGGAACTCAGTATTTAAAGACGTATGTCCTTGATTGCATTGTTGCGGGAATCCATTTTCCATTCAGTGGTTTTTTTAGTGCGTTTGGATTTTCCATGGTATCTTTTGTTCATAATGTTTGTTCAATTATTACGGTACGCATTCCGGGAGCATATCTTGCCGCCTTGTATTTTCCAAAAACCTTGTATGCA
>JAFVDR010000295.1 GCA_017476165.1 Treponema sp.
TCAGGAAAATTGTGCGCAATGAGGTGGAACGTACAAAAAAGCCTCGCCTGTATGATTTGGACTATGACTTGCAGCTCAATGCTGCACTTGATATGTTTGCAAATGAAGATGTCCGTGCGTTGTCTAAATCTGCAAAAACTCTGAAGGAAATTCAGGCAGAATCCGATATTAAAGCCGATGCAGAATCTGATGCGAAATAGGCATGTATGCGTCAGTTTGTTGCAGAAGTAATGCCAGATGCTCAGGGATGCATTGCTGTTTCCGGAAAAAAATTTCATTACGTAAGGTCTGTGCTTCGGGTTGAAACAGGTGACATGATGTATGTCCGGCTTCCTGACGGGGCATTGCAGCAGATGACGGTGGCACGGATTGATGACGGCTCAAAGACTGTCATCCTTACGGTTGCTGGAGACGAGTCTTTTGCCCGAAGTGCTCCCGTTCATGATGTGTTGGAAAACGGATCGAAGGCACCTCCTGTGAATCAGAAGCCTCCTGTGAGCCTGTGGCTTTTTCAGTTTATTGCTAAGCCTCCGAAAATGGAATTGATAATCCGACAGGCTGTGGAATGCGGTGTGTCGGTCATCGTTCCTGTAATGGGGGAATTCTGTCAGAGCGGTTGCATTGAAAGTGCTCGTAAGCGTACGGCTGCTAGTGATACTCGCTGGCAGCGCATCATAACCGAAGCTCGGGAGCAAAGTGGTTCTCCGGTAGATACCCGCATTGCGGAGTGCGTTACGGTTGATGAAGCGTGCCGATTGTGGCAGAAACATGTTTCTGCAGAGGCTGAACGGTCTGATGGAATGCATCATGCCTTTGCTGCAGTGCTGTATGAGCAGTCTGCAAAGACGATGCTCTTTCACGAAGCATTTGGACGTGCATTGGAGTCAAATGTAGAGTGTAACGCTGCTGCCGTCATGGTTGGTGCAGAAGGAGGCATTTCTCCTTCGGAATTGGAACTCGTCAGTCAAAACGGTTTCGTGCCCGTGCACTTTAAGACGAATATCTTACGCTGCGAAACTGCAGCCCTGTATGGTCTGGCTGTTTTGCAGAATACAATAACGGAGTCTGCTGTATGGCAATTAAAAAAATAAAGCTTCTTGGTGTTCCTGTTGACGTGTGTCCTCCTCAGGATTTTGAAAAGACGATAATGGATTTGCTTGAAAAAGAAGGTTCCAAGCAAATTGTCTTTTTATCTGTTTGGGATTTGTTAAAGGCACGCAGAAAAAATTCCTATGCCGAGTGCGTTCGGAATGCAGATTTGGTCATTCCTGTTTCCAAGAGCATTATTTCAGGTGCCAAGTTTTTGAAAAAGGATGTACCGTATCGATGGAATCCGTTTGAAACAGTCATAAACATTATGACTGTGCTGGAAACTCATTATAAATCAATCTACTTGCTGGGTGGACGTAAAAAGACCCTTATGGCTGCAGAAAAGAATGTTCGCAATACCTTTGGCAATCTTCAGATTGTGGGGCGCTACGTAGGATATTATCCAAAGTCTGTGGAGCATGATGTCATTTCTGCCATTTACAAGGCCTCTCCGTCTCTTGTACTGATGAGTGCGGGAGTGAGGGAAAGGGACTGCTGGTTTTATAACCACAGGGAAAACTTTGATCACAGCATTTTCCTGTATTTTAACGACGTCGTTGACATTTTCAGTGAAAGAAAAAAGCACGTGTCCAAGTCTGTCTTTGAAAAAGGAAATGAAATTTGGGGAGAAATTATGCGGAATCCGCTGAAAACCTTCTTGATTTTTCCTTTTATTTGGTATAGACTGCTTCTAGTTTGGTATAGACTCTTTGTAAAAGAATAGAAATGCAAAGAGATGGAATGTAGAAAAGTATTACTTATAACTGATAGCAAAGCACTTGAATCGTGGTGTACTGAAGAATTGTATGGCGATTTTTCGGTATCGGTAGTCTCGTTTGAAAAAATCCGTTTTTTGAGTTACTCTCATGTCCTTGGCGATTTGGATGCTGTACTGGTGGACTATTCTGTTGAGCAGGAACGTTTCATCATGGGATTGTACAGGTATGTTTGTGGGGCTACTCCGTATTCTCATGTAAAATGTATCATTTTGTATGATTCGTATTCTCACTCGCTTTCGCAGCTTCGCGAGACTTTTAGAAACGCAGATTTGTTCAATCTTATTTCTCCTGCTTTCTCGCTGAGAAAGCTTTTTGGGACTGATGGACAGCTTGAAATGCATGCTCCTCATTCGCTGTATGGTTCTCTGTACGGGCCTGTCATGTCAATGACAGATTTTGATGCCCGGCTAAAGATTGTGGCCAGTCACGATGAATGTGTGCTGCTTTTGGGCGAAAGCGGCAGTGGAAAGACATGGGCGGCAAAAAAGATTCATCAGTATTCAAACCGTTGCAAGGAAAAATTTCTCAGTGTTAATGTAGCAGAGTTCAATCCTAACCTAATCGAAGGAAACTTGTTTGGCATTACGGTCGGGGCATTTACCGGTGCTGTTGCCCAGAAAGGATGTTTTGAAGAGGCTGATGGGGGAACGCTGTTGCTGGATGAGATAGGGGAGCTGCCCGTGTTGTTGCAGGCAAAGCTCTTGAGCGTCATTGAAAACCGTTCCTATAAAAGAATCGGCAGCATCAAAGAATGTTCGTTTGATGAAAAGCTCATTTTTGCAACGAATAAGAATCTTGAAGAATGTGTTCAAAACCATACGTTCAGGAGCGATTTGTTTTACAGGATAAATTGTCTGACGCTTTATGTTCCTCCTCTGAGAAGCCACAAAAACGATATTCCGTCTTTGGCAAGACAATTTTCCTTAAAGCTCCAGAAAACGTTGTCGAGAACGGCGATTGAAAAACTGTGCAACTACTCATGGCCGGGAAACATTCGTGAACTTGAAAATGTCGTGAAACGTGCCTGCATCTTTTCCAAAAAGGAACAGGTTACTGCAGATGACATCATGTTTTCATGTTATGGCTAGCAAGGCCTGCTGCTTTGTTGAATGTTTTTTCAATGTATTGGGCTTCGCTTTCACTCAGGCTTGCCCGCGATAGTATTGTCCTCCAGAATTGTTCCATGTCAGGTCTGCCGGTTTTGCTGAAAAAACCTATGTTTTGAAGGCTGTCGGCAATTGTCGTGACAGTTTTGTCCAGACGTTCAAGCTGGATGGGTGTGTAGCCAGTAAGGTTTTTCTTTGTATGGCGGAACATGTGGTAGCACAATATTTGTACGGCATGGCTCAGATTTAACGATGCAAATTCTTCGCTCGAAGGGATTGTTACCCCTGTCGTGCATTCAAGCAGTTCTTCATCGGTCAGACCTGTCCGTTCATTTCCGAATACGATTGCTACTTTGCCATCGTTGTCTGTGGCATTTGATGCGATGTCTGCAAATTCCTCCGGCAGGTAGAGTTTGCCCTTTCTTTTTTTCCCACGCCGTCTCGTTGTACCTGCTGCACACACGCAGTCTTTGGAGGCTTCCGTTATGGATGTGTAAAATGTTGCTGCATCCCACAGGGGAGCGGCATGAATTGCCAGAATCCGTACCCGTTCATCATCAATCTGATTCCTGTCTCCGACTATTCTGAGTTCCTTGATGGAATTGTTTGCCATTGCCCTGCATACAGCACCAACATTGCGGCTTTCTTCTGGATGTGACA
>JAFVDR010000296.1 GCA_017476165.1 Treponema sp.
CACGATGTTTGCATGGATTGCATCGTAACCCAGTCTGGCATCATACGCTGTTAAGCATGTCGTGCAGGAGTGAGTCTTGCACACCTATTGACCGCAGGAGTAAAAAGGTTTCCTTTACTCGAGAGAGTCTACAGAGAATACCTGCAGAGGCGGTGTTTCTGGAAAATAGGTATTCAAAATGGAAATGAAATCTGTGTTTTTTGCATTTGAAACAAACAGAAAAGATTCAAGATACAGATGAGGTGCT
Organism: Treponema sp.; assembly: GCA_017476165.1. GTDB lineage: Bacteria > Spirochaetota > Spirochaetia > Treponematales > Treponemataceae > Treponema_D. Next base: position 248 of record JAFVDR010000296.1, read on the forward strand.
CCGCTCAGAATGCTGTTCTGGATGAGTTGAGCCGTTCCTTCATTAGTTTGCGTCTTGATGACCGTTTTATAGCTCCACGTATTGCGCATGCTTGCTTTTCTCAACTGCGAAGTAGCTTCATCGGAAAGTTCCTGAAAAAGCTTTTTGCGTGCATTCTTGTAGGAGTCAAGAAAAACTGATGTATGTAAAAGACCTGTTGCTTCCAGCCTTCCAGTCTGTACGATTGCCGTTGCCCCTTCGGCAGTACAGGGATAGTCTTCTCCCAAGTCTTCGTGCACGAGCTTTGCAAGTTCAAACAGTACGGCATTGAACATTTCCCTTTGAGAAGCTGTTGATGGAGATGGAAAGTAGAACTGCATTGGATCGCGGAATTGCTTTGTCGGAACGAGTAGAGGAGATTCTTTTGGTGCAGATTCTGCACTGAGTGGCGATGTATAATTATGCTGCAGCTGCACTGAAAGCACTGCATGATCGCTTCTTGGAATGGGAATTTGTACGGCGGAGCGGGGATTTTGCTGTTTCAGCATTCCAAAAGCTTCTTCGGCTTCTTTTTTCGCACTCTTAATGTCTATATCTCCGGTAAACACGATGGAATATAGCGATGCATCCAGCAGTTTGGTGTAAGACAGCAGCACTGTCTGAAACGTCGTGTTTGAAAGGATGTCCGAGTCCTGTGTTATGTTGTATATGGATTCAAATGGAGTGTTTTTGTACATGTACGACATTGCTTTTGCTTTCAGCTGGAACGAAAGGTTTGCGGACTGCCTTCGCCACTGGTATTTTTGGTCTCCTATGAGCAGATCAATCGGCAAAGGTTCCAGTTCTGCATAGATAAAGGCATTGATTGCCGCCGTCAGGACATCATGAAGCTCGTTTTTCTGGCATTCCAGCGTAATGTAAGAGTGAGTTTCCGTTGTCCATGAAAGGATCTTGACTTTACCCGTGAAGACTCCTTCTTTTTGCATCTTTGTCAACTCCGCATTAATGCGTTCTGCACTGGTATTCACCAGAAGCGTCCTCAGTTTTTTATGCTTTTCGGGGCTTTGCACTTCGCCACCCGCAATTGAAATTGAAGTAAGCACTGTTTGTGAATCCTTTATTGTCTTTGATGTAATGGGAATTCCATTTGAAAGCTTTGCAGATGCAATGGTTCGTATGTTGTCTACATAATATTTTGCATAGGATGCCGCAGAAAACAACTCTTCTGGCGCTTCATTTTCTTTCTGTTCCGAACTGTCATAGGAAATGGAATAGGAATTGTTCTTGTACCAGGCATCGTCTTTTTTTGTTATGAGCTCATATCCATTTTTCTTGAAGTATTCTTCCTGCGCCTTGTAGGAAGCTTCACTGGTCATGACAAAAATGAAGGGCTGTGCATTTGCAACGTGGGAGATAATGGATTCCCTGCTGAGCGACTGTAATTCCTGTCCATCCTGCATCAGCGTGCGGTACAGATCCTGAGGCTTGACATAGGGGTGATACGTCCAGAAATCTTCCATAAGGGGCAGCAACCTTTGGTTTGTCCCGCTTTGCGCGAGGAATGTTTTGTATAGTGAGTTTTGAGCCTGATCGTACAGGATTTGATCTGAGCTGCACGCCTTTTTTACAAGCTGCACGAAGGTTTCCGCCTGTTCCGCCATGCTCACGTTGGGTGCATCCTTTGTTTTTGAAAGGGAATACGGCTTTTCCATGACGGCCTGCAGTATAAGCCGAGCACCTGTACTTTCGCTGGTGCACGTACTTGAAAGGTATTCTTTTCCCCGTACCGCGAGTGCAGGCTCTTGCGTAATGATACTTTTGTAGGGAGAACCATCTGCATTGAACAGTTCATTGATTATTTGGGTTTCATTTTTTGAAAGTGTCGTAAACTGTACCGCAATCTGCGTTATGTCAGAAGAAAAATCAGGAGATGTCAGTACATATTTCTTTTGCATGGCAGACTCGTGCGTGCTGTCGGCGCTTTGTGTCCCGTATTGGCTTCCCGTGTAAGTGCCGGTCCATGACGAAAAATACTTCTGCATTGTTTTCGTCAAGCTTTTTGTGGAAATGTTTCCCGTAATGAACAGGGCGCAGTTGTCGGGTGTGTAATAGCTTTTTTGCACCGACAGGAGCATGGATTTTATTTGACTGAGGGAATATGATGAAAACGTTTCATTGTTGATTCCGAAACTCTGTTTCCATGGTGTTTCTGGTGAAACTTTTGCTTCAATGGCACTGTTGATAAAACCTGCATCAGTGTTTTGATAGGTGGCAATGCGCTTTTTCATGGCATCATACTGCTGTGTGATGTCGGCTTCTGAAAAAGAAGGCTGTGCCAGGCATTTTGAAAAAGCTTTCATGTATGATTCAAACAACTCTGCCGTTACGTCGCATGAATATGCGACCCTGTCAGCATTGCTTTTGTATGATACCGGTACATAGTGCATTACCTGTTCTGATTTTGCCGTGTTAAAAAAAAGTTTTGAGTACAATTCAAGGAATCCTGCGTTTGCATTGTCCTGCGCTCCATAGCCGGCCCTGCATAAAAAGTCAACGTGAATCATTGCAGAAGACGGTACTTCGTTTACAAATACCTGTAAACCGTTTGCAATCTGAATGACATGCAGGTTTTCAGGTTCAGTCTGGGCATTCGCCTTGCATAGGAGAAGGGCGAGGCAGAAAGCAGCTGCACGAAGGATGTTCTTTTTCATGATGAAACTATACCACATTTGGTAAACTTGCAAAAGGGAGCAAAAGCATTGTATAATGCCGTCATGTCACAGGTAACGGTTCTTTCTAAAGAAAAAAAAGCGTCTGAGTACGATGTCCACATTGAAGGAAAGCGCAGGCTTTTTCCTGCAGAAATATATACACTCATTCAAAATAGAAACATTTCATCTGACCCTGACTGGCAGAATGTCTATGTGAGCGACAAACCTGGAGAATTCGATCCTTCGCTCATAATTCAAAGCGAATTCAACGGACTGGTTGTGCTTGGTTGCATACGTCCGGCAACATTAAAGTATCATGACCTCGAGCTGAGGACGGGAATATATCGATCCGTTTTGTACAATGTCACAATTGGAAACGACTGTGTTGTCCACAATGTCAGCTATCTTTCAAACTATACCATTGGCAACCGTGTCATGCTGTTCAACATTCAGGAAATGAGTTGTACAGAGCATTCTAAATTCGGCGAAGGAATATTGAAAGAAGGTGAGCCAGAAGAAAACAGAATCTGGATAGGTGTTGGCAATGAAAATGGCAATCGTTCCGTGCTTGCATTCCGAGACATGATTCCTGCCGATGCGTACCTGTGGTCGAGGTACAGGGAAGATTCAGCCCTCATGAAACGGTTTGTCGAGCTTACGGAATCGGGAAATGACGGCAAGAACAATACCGTGGGTGTGGTAGAAGATGATGTCGTTATCAAAAACTGTACGCTTCTGAAAGATGCATATGTCGGCAGCTTTGCATA
>JAFVDR010000297.1 GCA_017476165.1 Treponema sp.
ATCTTTAGACACGGAAACGCTGCCTTCCGCCATGTAGGACAGCTCACCGTCCTTCCACTCAGGTTTTATTCCAAAGACTGAGAGCTTTTCAAGGGAGGATTTCTTTATATCTTCTGCGACAGAACCGAAAAAATATTCCGTTAGCACATTCTCAGCTTCAGTTCTGCTAACTCCGTTTCTTATAATGAACTCATGCGTAGTTCCGTCGTATGTGTATAGGTCTGCAAGTTTTTGCCAGAAACGTTCTACAGTCTGACTCTGTGAAGTTGAAGAAGCAGCCTTTGCCTTTATTATTGGTGTCAGTTCCGACACAAGGCTTTTCATCTGCTTTTCATTAATCCGTCCTGGAAGGAATTTTCCTGCATCAATCAGGCTTCCTGCATTCCCCTGTCCTGCAGGTACGGGAAGTCCTGAGGAAAGACTGAAAGGCTGTACGGAACTGTAGCGTATGTCGGCTTCCCACTCACAGTCCGTGCCGTCAGGCTCTCCGCCGGTGTCCAGCACGAGCCATGCATAGCCGTCCTGCGTCACCTGCTTTTTTCCAGACGAAGACTGCACTCCGCCTTTCGTCAGGTCAAGCCTTAGTTCAGCCTCGTCTGCAATTGAGTCTCCCACATAGGTGCGTGCGTAAAGGCTTCCTGTGTGGGATTCAGTATCGATCCTGCGTGCCTTTTCCTCTATATATATGATTCCGCTGTACGGTGCTTTCCAAGCGCGGAACGGTGTCTGCTCAAACAATGACTCACCGTACCCTTTCTTTTCCTTTGCTGTCAGAGTCCTCTGTGCATTTTTAATCTTTCCATTTATGTTGAGTTTTGCAGGGGCAAATGATATGCTTCCGCCTTCTCCTGTATTGCGCAGGTAAGTGTCGCGCCCTGTAATCAGGATGTCCGTTCTGCCGTCTCCGTCTGCATCGCAGAGCATGCACGTGTATTCAGATGTTCCGTTTTGGTTGCTCTCTGCAACGGAAACCTTCGCGTCCGCTCCTATGTAGCTGGCCTTTGCGCCCACGCCCCCTGTCGCAGTCCACCCGAAGCCGGATGTGTCGCTGTCCTCAATGTCTATGTGGGGAGCGGCGGCATTTACTGTTACTGGAGACGGCTCAAATCCTGTTCCTGTATTGCGGTATATTGACAGGACGCTTCCGTCCTGTGTCACGGCATCAGGCAGGCCGTCTCCGTCCATGTCGGCAAGCGTGCTTTCAGTCCAGCCCGTTCCGTCAGATGAGCTTGCATTTACCGAGCCGGATACGTGCGCGTCGAGGGACTTGCCGCCGATTCCGATTCCTCCGCTTCCGCTCACGGTTATTCCCGAGCCGAAGCCTGCTCCCTCGCTGATCGGCCTGCCGTTCTCCCATTCTACGGCATCGGCAAAATAGACGTTCCTTCCCTGTCCGTCCTTTTCAAGTCCGTGATGGTCAAACCTGTATGTATATGACTGGCCGAGTCCGTTCCTTACCGTGAACGTGGAAAGCAGGCTCGAACCCGATATCCCCTCTGCATAGCCGAACTCGTATTTTCGGAGGACGACATCTCCGCTCAGGGCTTCAATTGAGGAAAGCCGTTTCGACTGGCTCGTAAGGAACCGCCCACGGGCGTCGAGGATCGTGTCCTGCCGCGCCTCGTAGGACAGGCGCACCGTATATGCTCCGCCGATTCCGTTCATGCCGGTATACTTTATTTCCCTGATGTACGGAATTCCGCCATCGTTATCGTAGTAGTAGCTTGCGCTGTTTCCGTATGCGTCAATTTCTTCTGTTAGATTCCATGAGTACGTGCAAAACTTTCCTTCTTTTGTATATCCGCTTCTTGAAGCCGTGTCGGTCTTGCCGCTACTCCTCATGCCGTAGAGCCGCTGCTTTCCGTCCTTTGATGTAACCTCCCACCAGTCGCCGCCGGAAACGTCATGGCGTACAACCTTTTCAAAAGCCGACTCGCTCAGTGCCGTGTATTCCTGCTCGCCGCCGTTCTCGTCATACAGCGAGAGCTCTGCTCCGTCCTTAAGGTACACGTCGTGTCCGTCGTATCTCGGAAGTCCTAACCGCGTGTCGGTCGTTATGCTGCTGCCGCACCTGAGGGAAAAGCCCTTGCCCATGGGTCCGTTGCCGCCCCCGCTGGAGTATGCCACTGCAAGCTCAGGCTGCATTCCGCGCCGTCCTGAAGGTATCTGGAGCGGCAGGCTGAACGATGCGTCTCCGCCTGCATTTGCCTTCGGGGAATCCATCCGTATCATGCCGCCCAGCGGGTCTGCCGCCTCCAGCCCCTTAATGCTGTTCATGTTCAGTTCAAGGGGGCCTGCGGCTTCGGGCGGAGCAAGCGTGGCGTTCATCATGTCGGTGAAGTGCGTGCTCGCGCACGTCGCAAGCCTGCCGCCCCTGTCGAGGCAGACGGATTCCAGGGCCCGCCACTGACCCGCTTTCGTATCGTAGTAGTAGGTAGAAATGAGGTCTGTTCCCGCACTCTCGTACGGAATCGTTATGAACACTTCTTTCTTGAATTTCTGCCCTGCCGGCAGGAAGCGGTAGCCTCCTCCGCCCTCGGTGGCGTTCCTGAGCGTTCCGTCCCCTTCTGCCACGCGATCAAGGCGAGTGATGGATATTTCCGTGTCGCACTCCAGCGCCCCTGCGGGAATTGCTATGCTCGCACGGCCGAGCCTGACCATACCGCCCTTTTCGGCGCTGATGACTTCCGCACTCTTCCAGGCCGGAGCGGAACGTTCCATGCGTTCAGCATTGGCGGATGGCAGGCGGACGGCTTCATGTGCGGGGGCAGGCGGGCACAGGCACAGGATGTACGCCCATGCCGCAGCCGCTGCCAGTGCTCGCTGGATTCCGCTGTATGCATATATCGTCCGTCTGTCTTTCATAATAAATCTCCTTTTTTTAATGATGTAGGGTATCTTAGAGAACCCGGCGAGTTTTAACTCTTGAAAATAGCAAGAGTTAAAACATCGCATTTTCAAAGTTATCTCTAAAAATTGCAATTTTTAGAGATTCCCTGTAGCATTACAGTGAATTCAAGTTACTCACTATACCTTATGCAAGATTCAATAGACCTCCCGTCATCGTTTACTGACATCTGTTCTGCATCATCGGTGTCATAATCTGCCGAAGAACTGCAAGAACAAACTCCAATGGAAAGACTACAGGCAAATAGAATCATCGCAAATAATTTTGAAATCTTTTTCATAAAAACTCCTTGTCCATAAGTTTAATATAATGCAAGAAGTTAAATTTATGATTTCACGGAAATTTTTCATTTTTTTTCTAAAAAAAAGGGGATAAATGCCTGAATATACAATATGACTCCATAAAAAAGTCGCCTGCTATCAATGCAGGTGGAGTCTCTATTACTTCGAAAACTAATTGTCTACTATAATACGTGCACTTGACTTATAGTTTTCGTCACAATTTTGTTTTACTTTCTCACCAAAAAGTGATTGAATCTTTTTTTTTACATTATTTCAGCCAGAAAATCGGAAAAGTCGTAGCCGAGTGTAGCCTGTATGTTTTTCCTGTACACTTCTACGTTCACCCCTTTTGCAGCCTTAATAGCCAAAGCCTGGCGTAGACTTTTCTTTGCCTCATCGTGCCGCCCCAAATATCCCAAAGCAACACCTTTGCACAGTATCAGTGCATCCATGCACGCAAGCTTTCCAAATTTCCTGCAGACTGCAATTCCTTCTTCTGCCAATGAAAGTTCCGTCTGAAAATTCTTCCTATCTTCCTCCCAGTTTGCAAGGTTTACTAGTATGGCAGGATACTGGCGAGCCTTTTCAGACGGGTCAATAATTTTTGTTTCAAAATATTCTTTTAAGAAATACATCCTCTTTATAGCCCTTTCTTGGAATCCAGATATCCTGTATTCCTCTAGAGCTATATTATTAAGTATCATAAGCTCTTCAATGGAAAGCATTTTGTTTTCTATGTTGTCCTTCAAGTCAAAATGTCGCAGGGTAAGCCGGAGAGCCTCAGTAAGCAGTATCAGCACTTCTTCCGCAGGGGCATGATGATTTTCGCTCATTTCTATGCTTTTAAATAGAAGGAAGAACTGTTTTTCAAGCTTATCCATTTTGACATCTGTACAATTCTTAAATTTTTCTAGTAAATCAGATATATCATAATTATGTCTTGCAACGCTTGCCCTTATAAGGGTTGCGATGCGAAGTCTTTCAAATTCCTTGTCACTTACAAGCAAGTTATATGCAGAGGCAAACATTCCAACTTCTTGCATAATGGTTTCTAACATCATAGCTCCAGGAACTTGCAAGCCATCTTCTATGCGTGACAAGGACGAAGAGGAGCACAAGCCCTGACTAAGCTGCGACTGCGTCATGTGCCGCCGTCGCCGTGCTTCCTGTATAACTTTCCCCATAGGATATTTAGCCACAAAACACCTCGTATGAAAAAATTGCTTTTCATAGATTAGCATGTTTTATTTTCCTTCGCAACAAATAAAAATAGAGCTGCTCGGAAAACTTCAGTTTACGAACAGGTCTGCACATCCTTATTCGTAAAAAGTGACCTCCACATATTTTTCAGGAAAACCTTCGTATGGGGAAATCATTACCGCACAGCCGCTTGCTCCCGTACTCAGTCGCGGTGATTCCATTGAAGGGTGTTTATCATCACGCATAAAAGATATGTCTGACCTGTCCGTTTGCGAGCCGCAAACACCATGCCGTAGCCCGCAGATGCATTTCCTGTGTTTCGGCATATACAGGGGTACAGAGTACCGCCGCCGCAAGCAGTACAGGGAGCATTTTGCGCAAATTTTGACCTTTTTTTTTATTGAAAGATACTGCAAAAAACGACTCTTTGATACGTGCATCGTAAAACCATAAGGATTTGTGTCGCAAAACCTTAGGGATTTGCATCGTAAAACCTTAGGGATTTGCGTCGTAAAACCTTAGGGATTTGCGTCGTAAAACCTTAGGGATTTGCATCGTAAAACCTTAGGGATTTGTGTCGTAAAACCTCCCTGTACTGAATTCTGGGATGCCGAATACACGGAAAAACGGCACGAGGAGGCAGACTCCTAGATGACCTGTTTTTGTTTCCATCTGCCGCGTACAAAGCGGACAACAAAGAAGAGAGAACGCACAATCCAGTCCATGACCATTGCAATCCACACGCTCAAAGCCCCGAAATGCGCAGGCAGCCCCAAAAGGGCAATAATGCCGAATATTCCCGTAGCCTTAAGCACAAAGCTCATGCCTACCCGTACAGTCCACATGCTCACCATGGACACAATCATGGTAAAGGCCGAGTCGCCTGCAGCACGCAGGGCATTGGGCAATGAAAACGACAAAGGCCAGATAAAGATTCCGCACAAACCATGCACAAGCGTCATATACCAGCCAAGCCGAGAGGTTTCCGGCGACATTCCGTACAACGAGATTATTCTGGACGAAAGCAGCAGGAGAGGAACATTCAGCGCCAAGAATCCAATGTAAGCCGCAGCCATCATCTTTTTTGTGTAATGAACAGCCTGTCCGTACTCCCTTGCCCCCATGCACTGTCCGACCACGGTGAGCATGGCAATGCCGATGGCGTTGCCGGGCAGGACTTCAAACGATGCCAGCGTATTGCCAACAGCATTTGCGGCAATGGCAACCGTTCCGTACGATGAAATGAGGGACAGTACAAGGATTTTTCCTATCTGAAATGCGGAGCCTTCCAGTCCGTTCGGAATGCCAATGCGCAGGATGCGCCCTATCAGGTGAAAATCAATGTGCATGTGCAAAATGCCCTTTATGCTGACCGTCCTGTTTGTGTACAGGCACACAAACAGGACGATTGCCGCTGCGAGCCTTGACAAAAGAGTCGGCACGGCAACACCTTCCACTCCCCAATGCAAACCGTAAATGAGCACTGCATTGCCGCCTATGTTTATGACGTTTACAAGGGCTGCAATCCACATGCTTATTCTGGAGTTTCCCAAGGAGCGAAAGATTGCCGCGGCCGCATTATACACGGCAATGGCAGGAAGAGCCAAAAGCGTTATAAGGAAATAGCGTCGGCTTGCAGTCATGACATCTGCATCAACGGTGCCGAACACGGCGGAAAGCACGTGCCTGTGAAAGACTGTACCCGTCACAAGAAGTACTACGGCAATGAATGTCGTGGCATACAAAAGCTGCATTGCAGTCTTTTGTGCCATTGCCGTACTTTTTCTTCCAATATACTGGGAACAGACAACAGCACCTCCGGTAGCAAGAGCCGCAAAAATCTGGGTTATGAGAATGTTGATTTGGTCTACCAGCGAAACGCCGCTTACGCTTGCTTCGCCCAATGACGACACCATGATGATGTCCGCCATGCCGAGCGTAATCTGAAGCAGCTGCTCCACCAGAAGCGGCCATATCAGATTCCACAAACTGCGGTTGGAAAACAGCATGCCGGAGTCTTTACTTGAGCAGTCGGTTGAGCGTTGCATCCTTTTGCCTCCAGTTCTTGTCCACCTTTACCTGAAGGTCTATGTCTACGCGGTACGGAAAGATTTTACGGCATTCCTTTATGGAGTCAACGCGGATTGCCTTTATCATGGAAGCCCCTTTACCTATGACGATGCCTTTCTGGCTGTCACGTTCGACGCACAGGACGGCGCGGACTTTAAGAAGGTTCGCCTTTTCCATCTTCATGTCCTGTATGTTCACGTAGATTGCATGGGGCAGTTCCTGTTCCAGTCGGTTTATTGCCTGTCCGCGGATAATTTCGGCAATGCGGAAATCAACTTCCTGATCGGTGTAAAATTCTTCGGGATACAGGTGCGGTGCTTCGGGTGCAAGGTCGTACAATGCCTTGAGCACATCATTTACGTTGACATCATCCTTTGCACTCATTTCCACCACTTTGGACGCAGAAAAATCAGGAAACGCATGCTGTACAAAAGCACGGGCATCGGACACTTGTGCACGAGGGTCTTCCGTTTTGTTAATGGCAATGACCATTTTGTCTTTGTACGGAGCCACCATTGAAGCTATCATTTCTTCTTCGGAACCATGCTCACGGGTAGAATCAATGATGTAAAGAATGGCATCACTTTCTTTCATTTGGTCGGCTGCAATCTGCGTGAGTTTCAGGTTCAGTTTTTTGTCGCTTTCATGAAGGCCAGGCGTGTCAATAAAGACCAGCTGCCCAAGGGAAGTGTTTACGATGCCACGGATGGCATTGCGTGTTGTCTGGGGAACAGATGACACTATGCTTATCTTTTCGCCACTTGCGGTGTTCAGGAAGGTTGACTTGCCCACTGACGGACGGCCTATAACGGAAACCATTGCCGTTTTAGGGCCTACAGGGGGCAGTTCTTCTTCTGGTAAAAGCACGTCAGGAGCTTTTTCATTCATATCCATGCTTTCCATTATAAAGCACAAAAGCCCAGCCGTGCAACAGTCCAAAGGGACAATCAGTCTTTCAGCAAGCCTTATGGGTATCTCTAAAAACTCGCCTTTGACGATTTTTTAGAGATTCCCTTATTTTTTAAGGGCAAGGCCATCCTTAAATGCAGTTCCGACTGACTGGCCAAGCCGCAGATAGGCGTGGCTCACGGGATCATACGTTATCGGCTCAACCTTTGATGCATCAATCTTGCCGTCAGTAAGCACACATTCTTCGGCACTTACGTTTACAATGTCAGCCACCATGTATCCCGATTTTTCATCGTAGCTCACCAGCGTACATTCCAAACACATCGGAAGCTCGTTAATGACAGGAGCATCAACATGCGAACTCTTTGTCACTGTCCATCCGGCAGTTTCAATCTTGTTGCTCACGGAATTTCCCGATACAATGCCTACGTAATCGCAGGGAACGACATTCTTTACATCTGCCATGCTTACGGTAAACGCTTTTTTTGCAAGAATGTTCTTGACCGTTTTGTGCTCAGGACTCAAACAAATGCCAATCTGATTCGTATCATGAATGCCTCCCCATGCAGCATTCATGGCATCTGCAACTCCATTTTCATCATAGGTGGCAATAATCAGCACAGGCATGGGGAACATGTATGTCTGCTTTCCAAAATCTTTCTTCATTGTTATACCTCTTTGTACAAGGATATGCTTTCTTTTCCTGCACGTCAAGAAAAAATTCTGGTCATGAGTTCCGTCCATTGTCCGTACAAATCATGCCAAGCTGACAAAGCCCACTTTTGCAAATATCCCTTTCATGGTACACTAAGTGACATGAATTTGTTATCTGTAAACAATTTGACAAAAATAGGAAGGGAACAGCCGCTTTTTACGGGCGTTACATTCGGCATAGACGAAGGTAGCAAAGTTGCACTCATAGGCCGGAACGGAACAGGAAAATCTACCCTGCTCAACACGATTGCAGGTGTCTTGCAGCCAGATGACGGCACCGTCGTCATCAACAAAGAGTCCGGAGTTTCGTATCTTCCACAAAATCCGCAGTATAACAAAGATGACACCATAAAGGCGCACATATTCAAGTCCAAATCTCCAAAGCTTGAAATCATCAAGCAATACGAAGAAGTTTGCTCCCAAATGGAACAGGGCATTACAGATGCATTGCAACGGCAGTTTGATGCCCTTACGCTCAAAATGGACAACGGCAATTTGTGGAACTACGAAGCACAGGTAAAGTCCATTCTTTCTGTACTGGGCATACAGGACATGAACCGCCGCATGGGTGAACTTTCAGGCGGCATGATAAAAAAAATTGCCCTGGCACAAGTGCTCGTCGAAGACACCAAGCTGCTGCTCCTTGACGAACCGACCAACCATCTGGACATTACGACAATCAGCTGGCTGCAGGACTATCTGGCAGAAACAAAACGGGCTGTCCTTATGGTGACTCACGACCGGTACTTTCTCGATGCCGTTTGCAACCACATCTATGAGCTTGCACGGAACAAAATAAAGCTATACATAGGAAACTATTCGCTCTATCTTGAAAAAAAGGAAACGGAAGCTGAAATAGAAGCAAATACAGAGCGACGGATAGAATCTGTCCTGCGCGTGGAACGCGACTGGCTCATGCGAGGTCCGTGTGCGCGCGGCACCAAGGCAAAAGCACGCATCCAGCACGACATGGCGCTTATAAACAGGGAACGGTTTCAGGCGGACAAGGGCTTTACGTTTGAAGTGGCAGGAAGACGGCTGGGAGGAAAGATTCTTGAACTGCACGGCATTACCAAGAATTTTCAGAAAGGCTATGCGGCACAGGGTACGGCGCAAAATGGCAGCGAGGGCTTTCCCGTCCTTAAAAATTTCAGTTACACATTCAACAAGGGCGAAAAGATAGGAGTATTCGGTGACAACGGAAGCGGCAAGTCCACGCTCCTCAACATCATTACGCAGGCGATTGCTCCCGATGCAGGAACCGTTGTCGTGGGGCAGAACACGTCCATTGCCTACTACCAGCAGAACCCTTCGTTCAAGGACTTGAACCAAACGGTGCTTGAATACGTCAAGGAAGCTGCCGAGGTCATGCAGATGAACGATGGAACAACGCTGAGTGCTTCGCTCTTTTTGGAGCAGTTTGGTTTTGAAGGAAAAATTCAATATTCACCGGTGAGCAGTTTAAGCGGCGGCGAGCGCAAGCGGCTGTTTTTGGTCAGGCTGTTGCTGAGCAATCCGAACTTTTTGATTCTTGACGAACCAACGAACGACTTTGACATTTTTACCATGAATATTCTGGAGCAGTTCCTCATGGGTTTCAAGGGCTGCCTTTTGATTGTAAGCCATGACCGCTACTTTATGGACAAAATTGCAGACACGCTGTTCATTCTGGAAGACGACGGCAGTGTTTCTGGCTACGTGGGAAAATGTTCCGAATACATTGACTACCGAAAGATGAAGCTGGCTGAAAAGACTGCTGCAGAAAATGCAGAAAAAGAGGCAAAGAAGCAGGCAGCCGGGCAAAGCAAAGATGCAGGGACAAAGCCTCGCAGACGGTCATTCAAGGAACAAAAGGAATTTGAAAGCCTTGAAGCAGAAATAGAGCAGCTGGAAGAAAAAAAAGCAGCCCTCGAGGCAGAAATGGCCAGCAGCGATTATGAAAAGGCTGCCGCAGCAGGACAGGAATACAAAAACGTCAGCAGTCAGCTGGAAAACGACTACGAACGGTGGGAAACACTTGCTGAATTATCATGACAGTCAGTATATTGAAAAGAGACTTATAAGGAGATTTTTACATGTTCAATAATCCAAAACAGAATTCGCAGAATGTGCACAATGCATTTCCTAACGCATTCAAGCCGTCTTTCGTTATCGGTCTGCTGATTGCAATGCTTGTTGCCACAGCGTTTTTTTCAAGCATGTTCATTGTTGACCAGGCGGAGCAGGCTGTCATTACGCGCTTCGGAAGATATTACAAGACGCTTGGTCCGGGTTTGCAGGTAAAGCTGCCGTTCGGCATAGATAAAAAATACATCGTGCCGGGAAACAAAGTTGTCCAGACGGAGCAGTTCGGCTTTAAAACGACAAAATCAGCTGTAGCTTCCCAATATCAGAACAACATTACAACGGAGTCCACCATGCTCACAGGCGACCTGAACATTGTAGACGTGGAGTGGATCATCCAGTACAGAATCGTTGACCCGCGGCAATGGCTGTTTTCCGTGCAGGACAAGGAACGCACCATCAGGGACATCAGCCGTTCTGTCATCAATGAGCTGGTAGGTGACCGAGCCATCCTGAACATCATGGGAAGCGAACGATCAAACATAGAATCGCTTGCAATTACAATGATGAACGACCAGTTCAAAAAACTTGAGCTCGGCATCAATGTTTCCACTGTCAAGCTTCAGAACATTGTGCCTCCTGCAGGCGTACAGGATGCCTTTGAAGACGTAAACAAGGCCATTCAGGACATGAACAGGTTCATCAACGAGGGCAAGGAAAGCTACAATGCCGAAATTCCAAAGACGCAGGGACAGGCAGACCAGCAGATTCAAATTTCACAGGGATACGCAGCAGAACGCATCAACAAGGCAAAGGGTGACGTAGCCCGCTTTAATTCCGTCTACGAGGAATACAAAAAGGCACCTGCCATTACAAAAGAGCGATTGTATCTTGAAACTATGGAAGAAATCTTTCAGGCATACGAAACAAATCAAAAGACACCGGCACTGATAGACGGAACAATGACGAATGTCTTTCCGTTCAAGGACTTGAACGGCACTTCGAAACGATAGGCATCGAAATTCAGCAGTAAACAGGGAGATACAGAA